>RFXE01000024.1 GCA_009921785.1 Alphaproteobacteria bacterium | reverse complement strand
GCCGGCTTCGCAACTCAAGCCAGCTACGCCAGCCACTCAAAGGCTAGCCCCAAACGCAATCTTAAACTAACATAACCACTGGATCGCCTCGTGGGGTCAGGCCAAAGCATGGTTGAGCTTCATCGCGCTAAGGCTCGGACGGTTTCATTATTATCAGTCTTTTTTAAAGCGGATAGAAATATGCTTTTCGTCTGAAAGCACTAATAGAATAGGATTCCAACCATGCAGCCGCTCACTCGTCTCAGCGAAGAGGCCCTGACCGTTATCGAAAAAGGGATCACGCCACGCGACAGATCAGCACAGAACCTTCCTGCCATACGGGCAAAATCAAAAGCTGTCGCCAAAGCCGAAGCTCCGCGCCTGTGTAGGACGCATGGCGTCATGATTGTCGAGACGGTCATTGGCGGGGTACCTTGTCTCGAGGTAAGTCCGCCGGACCGGCGGGTTGACTGGCCCGTTTTATACGGTTTCGGTGGAGGTATGGTCGAGGGCAGTCCAATAGAAGACCTGCCGATCATCGCACCCCTATCTGCCCTAAGCGGCGCAAGGTTCATCGCTCCCGATTATAGTCTGGCCCCCGAGCACCCCTGGCCAGCTGGCCTTGACGACTGCTTCGTCGTTTACCGCGAGCTCGCAGAAAACCACTTTGCTATCGTGGGAGAATCTGCTGGGGCCAACCTGACACTAGCCTTAATGCTCAAGGCCAAAGCTGAAGGGCTGCGCTTGCCCGGTGCTGCGGCGTTGCTTTCACCATGGTGCGACTTGAGCAATGCTGGGGACAGCCTGATCTTTAACGAGGGCCGCGATCCGACATTGGCAAAGAAAAACTCATATCTCGCAGCAAGCTACTATGCAGGGGTGAACAGGATCGATCAGCCATTGATTTCACCGATCCACGGCGCATTCGACCCCGGCTTTCCACCTTTCCTGATAACCACAGGGACCCGAGACCTCTTACTCAGTCAGTCGGTAAGGCTGTCGCAAAGATTGCGCGACTCCGGAGCGCAGGTTGATTTGCATGTCTGGGAAGGGCTTTGGCATGTCTTTGAATGGTACGAAGCTCTACCCGAAGCGCGACAGTCTATCGCCCGAATCGCTGACCATCTGATCCGAGGAATGGCCGTCGATTGATGGTCAGCGCGTAATGGAGTTTTCCAGAAAGGCGCGCGTCCCGAGGGCGATGCGCGCGACGTTCTCGATCTTAATCCGTGCCGCTCGATGCTGCGCTAGGCTCTTGGCATCCGTGGGCAGGAATTTTACCAATTCGTATTCAAGGTCGCCGATCGCTTGCGCCGCGTTCAGCGGTTCGACCCTCGAGCCGACCCGCACCCAGATGCCGTCGATCAGCAGGTTGAGATAGCGCGCAATGATCCTCGCTTCGGATATCGGCACAAAATTCTTCAACTCATGCGCAAAGTTGCTGGCCACACGGGCATAGTTGGCAGCCTGAACCCGCTGGATATCTCGGTTGAGGGGGACCTCGGCCATCAGGGATACCCAAGCTTGGCAGACAGCCTGATTGAAAATCGACTCGTGGAAATTTGCAATTATGATCGCCCAAAGTCGCTCATATGGTGTCTCGGCGTGCCGGTAAAGCTCGACCAAAGATGTACTGAGCATTCCATTGGTTCGCCGGATCACGGCCTCAAGAAGCGAAGTTTTATCCTTGAAATGGTGCAACACCACACCTTTGGACACACCAGCGATCTCGCCTACTTTCTCAAACGTGGTGCCGCGGAGCCCAAAGAGCACTACCGCCTCGAACGCTGCCTTTGATAGCTCAGCGCGTCGAATCTCGCTGATCGACCTTGATCGCAATTAGTGCACCGTTTCTGAGTTTGTGTCCACAGTTCCAGATTCGCCAATATCACTACAACCTGGGACCAAAGTAATCAAATACTTACTGAAAGAAAAGAAATGGACTTTGCCGCCGTCCAAGATGACTTCTCTAACTCACATGAAGGCGAGTTAAACCGATGAATGCGTGGACCGGCCACTTTTATCGTTGTTTGACCGCGCGGCCAGCAGCCGGTTCAGCCAATCTGGGTCCATTTCCGGAACCGACGAGAGCAACAGCTTGGTGTACTCCTCCTTCGGGTTGGCAAAGAGCTCGGCTTTGGATCCGCGTTCGACTACGGCACCATGTTGCATGACCACTACCTCGTCGGCGATTGATTTTACGGTTGCGAGGTCATGCGTTATGAACATATAGGCGAGGTTAAATTCGCCTTGCAGCCGGTCCAGAAGCTTCAGGATACCTTCCTGTACGATTTGATCTAGCGCGCTCGTCACCTCATCGCAGATGATAAGTTGCGGCTCGGCGGCCAGCGCGCGTGCGATGCCGATCCGCTGCTTCTGACCGCCCGAAAGCTCTGAGGGTAGGCGATTGATATATTTCGCGGGCTCAAGTTCGATGAGCGCCAGCAGGTCACAAATGCGGCTTTCCAGCGCCTTGCCCTTCAGGCCTAGATACATCTCGGCAGGTCGCCCTATTAACTCACGCAGACGGAGTTTCGGATTCAACGCTGTATCGGCCGTTTGATAGATCATTTGGCATTGGCGTAATTGATCCCGCGAACGGGCCTTGAAGCTGGCGGGGAGTGGTTTGCCGTTAAACAGAACCTCTCCCTTTTTTGGTTGCAGGAGCCCAGTAATAACCCGCGCGGTTGTGGATTTGCCTGATCCGCTTTCGCCTACTACGGCCACAGTACGGCCCGCATGGATGTCGAAGCTAACACCCTTTAGTACATCGATCGCACCATAAGATGCCGTTACATTTCGCACCGATATGATAGGTCTTCCGGTCGAGGGTGGCTGTTTGACCCGAGCGAAGCTTCTCACCGCCCAAAGGCTTCGAGTATAGTCCGCGCGCGGGGCGGCTAGCATACTGCGGGTGTCGGCCTCCTCGACCTCATTTCCACGCAATAAGACCTTAATGCGGTCGGCCATCTGCGCGACTACGGCAAGGTCATGAGTAATGTAGATCGCTGCCGTGCCGAACTGACTTACGATATCACGGATAGCGGCCAACACCTCGATCTGAGTTGTGACGTCCAGCGCGGTGGTAGGTTCGTCGAAGATGATCAGATCCGGACGGCAGGCCATCGCCATTGCCGTCATAGCCCGTTGCAACTGTCCTCCCGAAACTTGATGCGGATAACGGAATCCGATCATAGCGGGATTGGGAAGGCGCATGCGGTGGAATAGCTCGACTGCATCCGTCTCGGCTTTTTCGCGCAACATGACGCCGTGGATGACGGGTCCTTCGCAATACTGGTCGATCAATTTGTGCGCGGGGTTGAAGCTCGCCGCCGCCGATTGCGCGACATAGGCGATCCGCTTGCCGCGCAAGCCTCTTCGCTGCGTCTCGGTAGCACGCCTAAGGTCGATCCCGTCAAAGTCGATGGTCCCGCCCGAGATGCGGCAACCGTCGCGGGCAAAGCCCATTGCGGCAAGGCCAATGGTTGATTTGCCGGCACCGGATTCCCCTATAAGGCCTAGAATCTCACCTTTGTGTAGGGTCAGGTCCACGCCCTTGACGATTGTGTGCCAGGTATCACCTGAACGGCCTTCGATCTTCAGACCCCTAATGTTCAGAAGCAACGGTTTTTCCAACTGCCTATTCCTTCAAACCGCTAGCGCGGTACAATAGCCAGTCGACGACGAAGTTCACCGCAACAGTCAGCAGCGCGATGGCCCCGGCGGGCAGCAGAGGGGTTACGTCACCAAAGGTGATTAGCGTCGCATTCTCACGTACCATGCTACCCCAGTCAGCGGTGGGCGGCTTGATGCCAAGGCCAAGGAACGATAGTGCCGAAATTGAGAGAAAAACGAAGCAGAAGCGTAGACCGAATTCGGTCACCAGCGGTGCCATCGCATTGGGCAAGATCTCGCGCCAGATTAGGCGCCAATTCCCCTCGCCGCGCAGGCGGGCGGCCTCGATATAGTCCGTTACCACGATGCCTTGAGCTACGGACCGCGCTAGGCGGTAGATGCGGGTTGACGCAACACAAGCGATCACAAGTATCAGAGTCAAGACTGAGGTGCCGAAGATTGTCAGTAGTAGGAGAGAGAAGATCAGCTCTGGTATTGCCATGAGCGCATCGATAAAACGCGACAGAATTTGGTCAATCCAGCCGCCCCCCAAAGCCGCCCAGATACCGAGGACCGAACCCAAGAAAAAGGCGAGCGCCGTTGTGGCAAAGGCAATGCCCACGGTATTGCGCGCGCCATAGATTACGCGTGTCAGCATGTCGCGACCCAGCTTGTCGGTGCCGAGGTAATAGGGCGACCCCCACGGCAAAAACTGGTGGCCCATGACTTCGCCCTCGCCGAATGGGGCGATTGCCTGAGCAAAAATGGCGATGACGATATAAAAAACGATCACCGTCAGGCCGAAAGAGGCAGTGAGCGGCATGTCGCGGAAGGTAGGCTTGTATTGCGCAGGAGCAGTTACGCGCAATCCTGCGCGGGCAGAATAGCCGATGATGAAGAACAGGCCCAATCCGATGAGGACAGATAGAAGGATTGTCATCGGCCTACCTACCGTGCATCAAGCGCGGGTTGGTAATCGTCGAGAGCACATCCGCGATGAGGTTAAGAAGAACGTAAGCTGAAGCAAAAAGCAGCGCGATGGTCTGCACCACCGCGATGTCACGGTTGGTCACCGCATCGATCATCAACTGTCCAAGGCCGGGATAGACAAACACTACTTCTACTACCACGACCCCAGTTATGAGGTAGGCGAGGTTCACCGCGACCACATTGATGATGGGCGCCAGCGCGTTTGGTACCGCATGGCGCAAAACGACACGCATCGGCGACATGCCTTTCAGCAGTGACATTTCGATATAAGGGCTTGCTAATACGTTGATGATCGCGGCACGCGTCATCCGCATCATATGGGCGGTGACAACGAGCGTCAGCGCCAGGGCGGGTAGGAAAGCCATATAGAGTAGGTTGAGGGTCGTTGTTGCCTCGGTTATTCGCACCATTGATGGGAAAAAGCCCGATTGCGACAGCCATAGGATCAGAATGTAAGCTACGAAGAACTCTGGGAAGGAAATCGCCGTCAGCGCTACCGCGTTCGAGGCCCGGTCGAAAATCGAATTGCGCCAAAGCGCTGCTAGGACACCGAGTGTCAGCGAGATAGGTACGGCAAGGGCTGCAGCATAAAGTGATAGGAACAGCGTATTGACTAGGCGCGCGCCAACCAGTTCCGAGATCGGCTTTTTGGTGGCCATTGACGTACCGAAATCGCCCTGCAGAAAACCTGTCAACCAGTTCCAGTAGCGAATTGGGGCGGGGAGATTTAGGCCGAGTTGCTCGCGTAGCGCGTCGAGGGTTTCCTTAGTCGCCGACTGCCCTAAAAGCTGGCTGGCTAGGTCACCCGGCAACAATTCAGTCGCCCCGAAGATCACTACCGATATGATGAACAAGGTGAGCACGCCCAAAAGCAGCCGTTGCCCGATTATCCTCCAGATCCTGTTCATCTATTCCCCTCGTTTATCCTATTTCCTTGCGGTCTTAATGCCGCAATAGTGAACGAGCTCCGGCGAGATATCCCCGCCGGAGTCCGTTCAGATTAGCTAATATCTCTTAGGCAAACCACCAGCGTTCGACCGCCCGGAAACCGTCAAGATCCCAGTTAGCACCGACCACGTCCGGGGTCGCTACCGCCCGAGTAACCCCCATGACAAAGCTCGCGAACATTGGGATGACCACGCCGCCCTCGTTAGAAACGATAGCCTGCATCTCGTGATAGATCGCTGCCCGCTTTGTGTCATCTAGTTCGGACCGCCCCCGCGCCAGCAAGGTATTAAACTGGTCGTGCTTCCAGAAGCTTTCGTTCCAAGGAGCGCCTGCGGCATAGGCGGTCGAGAACATCCAATCGCAGGTAGCACGACCGCCCCAGTAAGAGGCGCACCAAGGCTTTTTCATCCATATGTTGCTCCAATACCCATCGTTCGGAGCGCGTTCGACCGTTATCTTGATACCGGCCGCAGCGGCCCTTTCGGCATAGAGTGAGCCCGAATCCGTCGCGCCTGTGAACGCGCCTTCGGCCACCCACAAGGGGACGTCAAGCGAAGTCAGGCCAGCCTTGCCAAGATAGAATTTGGCCTTGTCAGGATCATACTTGTTAACCGGCAGGTCGGCCGCATGGTATTTTTGGCTCGGCCCAATCGGGTTGTCATTCCCAACAGAGCCATAACCGTACAGAATCTTATCCACCATTTCCTGCCGATCTAGGGCATGCTTCAGCGCAAGCCGGACGTTGTTGTCGTTGAAGGGTCCGGTCCGCGTATCCATAGGGAAGCAGAAGTGCTGGTTACCGGTCACCGAAAGAACGCGGATGGAGGCGTTGCGGGCCATCATCGCAACCGTCGACAGGTCAAGCTGGTTGATGACGTCCACCTGACCTGTCAGAAGTGCATTCTGCCGTGCCACCGGATCGGGAAGAGCCAACATTAAAAGCCCGTCGAAGTGCCCGCGGTCGGATTTCCAATAGCCCTTGTGCTTGCTAAGTGTAGCGCTAACGCCAGGCTCAAATTTGTCGACCTTATAAGGGCCACAGCCGTCGGACGAGGTCGGATTAATCTTGCCGTCTTTTGCGGGCATGATCGGCAAGTGGTAATCGGACAAGAGATAGGGGAAGTCAGCATTGCCCCCGCTCAGCGTCACGACGACCTTGTTCGGCCCGTCGGACTTGATCTCGACAATCGGATCGACAATCGGCTTGGCCGCAGAGGTGCTATCCTTACCGCGGTGATAGTTGATCGAAGCGATTACGTCGTCAGCCCCAAGGGTGCCTCCGCTGTGGAAAGTGATGCCCTTGCGGATCTTTAGAATCCAAGTTTTAGCGTCGGCACTAGGTTCCCAACTTTCCGCTACTTCACCCACGAGCGAGCCGTCTGCCGCTATTTCCGTTAAATAATTATGCCGCGCATGGGCAAAGACTTGTGTAAAGTTCGAGTCCCAAACGCCAGGGTCGTAATTGTCTTTGGTGCTGCCCGAGTTGAAGCCTATCCGCAGGATTCCACCCTTTTTTGGTTTCGCCTGCGCCATCGCCATACCAGCAGGAAGCATCAACCCCGCCGCTGTTATAGCCATACCGCTTTTCAAAAGGCCGCGACGGGTCATTCCGTCTTTGCCATTCAGATTTTTGGTCATTAGTCCTTCCTCCATTGGTTTGTAATTTTCAGTGTCCTATTTTTTTGAAGGTCACCTTGGTGTTTCCGATGTTAGGTCGCGATTACCCCCCCGGATTTCGATGGTTTGACAGACTCGTCAGACCGCATGGAACGCATCTTTGAATTTCTTCCTCAGAATGTCCTTCTGCACCTTGGCCATCGTGTTGCGCGGCAGTTCATCAACTAGGACCAGCCGTTTTGGATGCTTAAATCGGGCTAATGGCGTCTGGATCGCCGCCATTATTTGATCGAGATCCGGATGCCCGCCCGGCTCAGCTACTATCACCCCGATAACAGCCTCCCCCAGGTCCCGGTGTGGCACGCCGATGACGGCGCTTTCGAAAACCCCGGGCTGGGCATCAAGAACTAGTTCGATTTCCTTAGGGTAGATGTTGTAGCCGCCAGAAATAATCAGGTCTTTGTTGCGGCCAACGATGTGCAGATAGCCGTCCTTGTCGATCTTTCCGAGGTCGCCGGTGACGAAGAATCCATCGGCCCGCAGTTCTGCCGCAGTTTTCTCGGGCATTTGCCAATAGCCCTTGAAGACATTTGGCCCGCGAACCTCAATCTGGCCTACCGTTCCAACCGGCAAAGTGGCGCCCGTTTCGGGGTCGGTCACTTTTACTTCCACCTCGGGCAGCGGCAGGCCGACGGTACCTGCGCGACGTTCACCATCATATGGGTTCGAAGTGTTCATGTTGGTTTCGGTCATACCGTAACGCTCAAGGATGCAGTGGCCTGTGCGGTCCTCGAACTGGAAATGCGTCTCTGCTAGAAGCGGTGCAGAGCCGGACACGAACAGGCGCATCCCGGACGCTAGCTGGCGGTCAAAACGCGGGTGGTCCAGTAGCCGCGTGTAGAAGGTCGGGACCCCCATCAAGACCGTTGCCTGTTGCATCAGATTGACAAGCTGATCGACGTTAAACTGGGGCAGAAAGATCATCGAGGCGCCCACAACCAGTGTCACATTAGTTGCGACAAAAAGGCCGTGGGTGTGAAAGATCGGCAGGGCGTGAAGCAGGACATCTTCGGAAGTGAATCGCCATTCCTTTGCCAGTGTGAATGCATTGGAGAGAAGGTTCGCCTGGCTCAACATTGCCCCTTTAGAGCGCCCAGTCGTTCCAGATGTATAAAGTAGTGCCGCAAGGTCATCGGCGGAACGCACAACGGTCGGGAAAGCCTTAGGCATGAACAGCGCGCCGTCCTTCAGGGTGCCAGAACCATCCGCGTTCAGTGTCTTGAGGCTTAATTCAAGTCGAGCTGTGATGGACGATAATGCCTGTTCAACCTTCGCGTCGCAGATAATCATTCGGGCTCCGCTATCTTCGATGAAATAGCTGAGTTCCTCGGTAGTGTAGGCGGTGTTCAGTGGCAGGAACACAACACCCGCTTGTACGCACGCCGCGTAAAGGGCGAGCGCTTCTGGCGATTTTTGTACCTGCGCGGCAAGTCGATCGCCGGGTTGCAGGCCGCCTTGCTTCAGAACATGAGCCATCTGCGCCGCAAGGCCCAAAAAGGCCGCATACGTTACGACCGAGCCATCCGCCAACCGAAGAAACGGACTACTCTTGCCAAAATGACTTCCGAACAGTTGATCGTAGAGCGGGTTGATCATGCTTTATTTTCCAAATGAAGTAATTTATCCGCCACGGCACACAGCTCGCGGATCTGTGGCGAAAGGGCGATCTCACCGTTCTTAGTGAAAAGCTCGTGGTTCTGTGCCGCGCGGCTAAGATCATAGAAGTAGTTGACCATCAGCCCTGATGACTGCCGTAGACCCTTTGCCGAGGTATCAGCATTCGCATGAACCTCATGTACGATTGCACCGTTACCTAGGTGAAACCGCGCCACTGGATCGATGGGCATTCCGCTTTTGTCTTTCGCATGGACAAGATAATGGGCACCCATAGCGCATAGCAGCGGTCCATCCGCAGCTCGAAAATCAATCCCCTTCTCAGCCAGCCAATTGGCGAAACTGGGCATTGGGGAAAGCGTAACGAAAGTCCGAAGCCCAGGCAGTTCCTGCGAAAGATCTGCGGCGACTTGCTTGATCAGCGAATTCCCGAACGAAATCCCCGCAAGGCCAGGCTGGCAATTCGAGATTGAATAAAAAACCGCGGTATTCGCCTCTTCTGCAGCCTTCACTTCGCGGCTTTCCGCCAGCAGCGCCTGGATCGACCGCGCTATGCCCTTCATTAGGGCAACCTCAACGAAGATCAGCGGCTCGTCTGGCATCGCTGGATGAAAAAAGGCAAAGCAACGGCGATCTTTGGGCTCCAGCCGCCGCCTCAGCTCATCCCAACTGTCAATCGCATGAACGGCCTCATAGGCGATTATTTTTTCTAATACATGCGCCGGGCTCTCCCAACTGATCGGTCGCAGCACGAGAAAGCCACGGTTGAACCATGAAGCCAGCAGATGACGAAAATCCAGATCTAGTGCCTCGAGATCAGGCTCGCCCTTGCCTAAACGGAGCAGGTCGGCCCGCATCCGTACAAGACTACTTGTCCCACCAGGCACAATGTTTAATCGCCGGATCAACTCCTGCCGAGGCGGCTCCGAGGCTGCCGCAAATTCCCGGTAGGTAACTTTTGAAGGCGATGCTTCATAGGCGTCCAGAGTTTCACGTACCTTACCCGGCAAGATGCTCATCTCGACAGCCATCATTCGAAAGAAGGCAAGTTTCTCCTTATCGTCCAATAATCCGTAGCCCGAAAGGATCGCACTAGCAGAGGCCAGGCCAGAGGCTTCACCAGCCCCGCTGACAAGTTCGCGCGCCAGTTCGGCAAGCGTCAAATTATCTTGACGAGTATAATTAGGCCGTACTTTGCGGCGGTTAAACACGCTAGCCAGAAGGTCGGCCAACATGGTCATTGTGTGCCGCGGTCGTTGGATTTTTGACGACAAGGGCATGGGTCCTGCAGTTCTTCGGTTCCGAAGCGCTGAATCGGGAAACCCAGCCAGATACTGAAAACTTGCCATGGCGTTGAGTTCAGCTTGGCTGTATTTTCCGGGTGCACCATCTCAGCAAATCCTTCTGACCTGACACAGTTCGGCCCCATTAATGCCCGAGAGGAACAAGCGTTCCTAAAAACTTACTAGAGGTAAGTATATTTTGTCAATAGAATATATAATATGCATTAGATAGCAGTATTATGATGCTGAGCCCGCAATTGGATTTCATCGTTTAGGTGAAGGGCCAAGCTAAGACCGGCTCCTTCACCGGTCCAAAAAAAGCTTATCGAAACATCAACTCATGGGAGCATAAGCGCTGGAAAAGCCACGCAGGCGCTATAGGAACGAACACGGCGACAAATCTAAGCGTTATTCAGATAACTGAGGCATTGATCCTCAAAGTACTCCGTCGAACGCGAAGTGGTCCTCAAGATCAATTTTAAATACACGCATATCACCTTTAGTGTTTGGAGCTCATGGTTAACAATCAGTGCTTCTCCAAACGGTTTTCTAGCGCTCGTCCAAAGCACGATTCATAGGCGATAACCTCCCCTCATTTTCCTGACCTTTCGGGATCGGAATTTATAGGCCTGGTGGCGCATTTTCGTGCGCATGAAGCCGCGCACCTCGCCTCGTTTCGCCTCGAAAACGTCGCCCGACCGTCAGTCGGGTGAGGGTTCAATTGCGGCAATTCCTGCTTGGGCCGCAATAAAGGTTAGTCAGAATAGTAATCCAGACCGGTTGCTGCGCGGATCGGCAGGCTTCCCTCTGGCATCCCATCAATCTGACGAAGTGCATGATCCCCAAAGCCAAACGCTGCTCAACGTAACTGATGTTGCGGCGCAGCTCGGCGTTTCAACCAAGACAATTAGGAGGATCATCGCGCGACGAGAGCTCCCCTTTTTGCGGATTGGCCGCCTCATTCGTATCCGGCAAACCGATTTGCTTTCATATTTAAAAATAAGACATATATCTTTGTTTTTATTATGTTTTATATTTTATCGTTATTACTTAATATGCTAGTTCGCATTGTTTTTAAACTTGAAGTAATAACGATTTTGCGCTATTGTCCACTTAAGTCATAACGAGGCCATTCATGTCCCATTCAAAGCCTTCACGAGCCACATTAGCGACCCTTTTGGTTCTCGTTGACGCGTCCGAATGGTCGGATCGGGTCAAAACGGACGTTCGGAGCGCAGTTAAGACGGTTGGCCGGATTCTTGGTGGAGATTTGGCCGCAATCGAGGCAGACGTCGCCTCTCTACGTCGTCGCCTTGAGGCATTGTCGCCCGAGTCGGTCGGTCTGACCAAAGGCCGCTGGAACAATATCCGGAGCCTGTTCGGCAAGGCACTGGCTTTGGCTGTGGAGGTCTTTCCGTCACGGTCAAAAGAGCCCGTGTTGCCTGAATGGGCAAAAATCCTCGCTCCGCTTTCGGCGGGCCGCCGGTCGCTTCTGACGCCTCTCGCAAGGTTTCTGGGATCGAGAGGGGTTTTGCCGTCAGACGTGACAGTCGCGGATCTCGGCGCCTATCACAAGGTCCTCATCTCCGACCGTCTGCGGTCGGATCCGGACGGCACGTGGAATTCGATCATCTGGTCGTGGAACGCCTGCGTGCGTGAGTTTGACGCTTGGCCGCAGATCGAGATCGAGCGCGTCTCGCGCAAAGAGACTTATATACTGCCTTGGGAAGATTTGAGCGCGGACTATAGAGCTGATTGCGAGGACTATCTTCAGCGCCTGGCTAAAGTAGATCCATCAGATGATAATGGGCCGCTCCGCCCAGCACGACCTGCTACAATCGAGACACGCCGCTACCAATTGCGGGTCATGGCCTCTGCCCTCATTCTAAGCGGACAGGATCCGGCGTCTATCAATTCAATCGCCGATCTCGTTACGTTAGAAGCACATCGAAAAATTCTGGACTTCTTCCTCGCTCGACATGGGGGCAAAACATCGCCCCAGGTTGGTCAGCTTGCCGGATTTTTGCGTGATCTTGCACATCATAGGGTCAAAGTTGAATCGCAGATTCTGGCAAAGTTCCGTCGGAACGCATCTCGGCTTGCAATGAAACGAAAAGGAATGACGAAAAAAAACCGCGAGCGTTTATCAGAATTCGATGACCCATCTCTCGTTGCACGGTATCTCGGTTTGCCCGAAAGGATCCGCCAAGACGTTGAACGTGGCAAGATAAGCGATCGGTCTCGTGCCGTCCTTGCAAGCATCGCTGCAGCCATTGCGCTGGAACAGGTTGCACCGATCCGGCGCAAGAACCTTGCCTCTTTATCACTTAAAGAGAATCTCATTCATCGAGGAAACCGCCTTTATCTCGTCTATAGCGAAGACGAGACAAAAAACGAGATCGATATCGAGTTTGAATTACCGGAAGAAACAGTTGATATCCTCGCATGGTATGTTCGTGAATGGCGTCCACTATTTCTGAGCGAACCATGCGACGCTTTGTTTCCGGGTGAAAATGGCAAAGCCAAGCATCCGAATACCATCAGCAAACAGGTTACTGACACGATCAAGAAATATCTAGGCATTGAGTTTAATATGCATTTGTTCCGGCATGCCGGAGGTAAGATTTTTCTGGATGCGAAGCCGGGACATTATGAAATCGTCAAGCGCGTCCTTGGTCATAAATCGCTTTCAACGACGACCTCGATTTATACAGGTGCTGAAACTCGCTCGGCTGGGCAACTTTATGCGAAAGTCATAAATGATCGTAGGCTCGAAATTGAGGCCGAACTTAAAACCAAAGCCGGCAAGAAAGCTGCTCGCGCGATCACAACTGTCAAACAGGTACGCGCATCAAAAGCTGAACCCAAGATGCCTGTTCAGTGGACTAATAAATCGGGAGGCAAAGCATGAGCGGCGGCCTCTATGGGCGTGGTAAAGCGCCTGAACGCGAATGTCTGAAGCTAGAATATTGGCCGCCGGAAGATCGACAGATTTGGGAATGGGCGATCGAGCCGGCCAATTATTTCGACGACACGAAAGGTGCTCGGGCCAATCACTCAAAAAAGTCCAATGACGGAACGGTAAAAGGATATGGCCGTTTCCTGACCTATTTGCATTTTAACGACAAAGAGGCTCTCCAATTACCGCCAGGCGATCGCATCACGCTCGAGCGTATCAAAGCCTATGTGCTGCATCTTGCGGCTATCGGAAACTCGACTCAAACAATTCTTGGACGTCTTCAGGCGCTGCTTGACGTTGCTAAGCTGATCGATCCAACGCGA
>RFXE01000230.1 GCA_009921785.1 Alphaproteobacteria bacterium | reverse complement strand
TCAATTACCTTTGGTGGAGTGTTTTGAATGCGAGCGATCTCAATGCCGTCAATTTTAAGCGCATTTAGAGCGGCAATCTCTCTATCGGGATTTTGATGGCTCGAAATTCGATCTTTGATTATAAGCGCGAGTGCCAAGCCGCTCGAAAGGCGGGTCATTTCATTAGGCTTTTGTTGTGTCGTGTTTGACTTTAATAAATCGATATTGGCAGCCAGCGTATCAACACGCGCCGCAAGGACGTTCAAAGCCTCAAGTGAGGAACCATCAGAAGGACTCTGGAGAGTCTTTTGAGCAGAGACAATCAATTCAGAAAGCGCCTGATTGGCCTTATCAAGCTCCGAGATTTTTTGAACGTATTTTGTAGCACTCTCTTCAAGCGTAATGGTTTTTTTCTCTAACGCCTTATTTTGTTGTTCGAGAGTCAGCATACGATCTGAAGTCGCATAGAGAGGCTGTGCTGATTCAATGCTCGCAAGCCGCTGCGCGAAATCATCTTTGGATTTTGTCGACAGTGACATCAAAAGAAATGTTGCAATCATGCCCGCGATCGCACCAGCAAGCGCGCCGATCACCAGTGGCCCTATCATAGTGGGGACGATGCGAGGCGACATGGAGGAAGGCTCTCTTTTCGGTGTCGATGGGGCCTCGGCTTGTCGGGACCCCTTTTGCGTATCGGATTTGAGATCGATGATCGGCGGAACAGAGCGGCTCGGCCGGCGGCGCGTCGGATCATGCTCGTCGCGGGTGGGGGGATCGTCGCTCATTCTGCCGGTCTCTTATCCGATTCGAACCGCAGCATCGCTCGTTAAGGTTTAGGTTTCCTTGATATGGAGCAGGGCGAGGAGATCTTCTTCTGTTGGTTTAGGCGCAACGCGGATTTTAGAGTGTCCTGCTTCGCGCAGGGGTGTGGCCACATCTTCGGAAAGACAGAGATGGTTCAAACCGCGCAGAAAATGGGAAAGACCGGCATTTTCAGCGGCTTTTAGGAGCGCTTCAACGCTCGCGCGGGAGAAATGCAGTCCATAATTGCAGGTTTCGACCTCCAAACGGACCGCGCCCGGCCAAGGATCGACCGAAATCGTTTGATAGAGTTCAACAACAATAGGGTTGAACCCTTTCGTTTTAAGCCCGTCTTCGATGAAGGGCTTTCGCGGCGTGCCTGTCAGGTAAAGAAGAGAGGCGGGGGCTTGGAATTTTGAGGCGACCAGGCTGACTAAAGCACGCCCGTCACCCGTCCCCGTTGTGACAGAAAGAAAACCCGCATCGCGCGCGACGGAAGCAGTCTTTTCGCCCACGCAAAAAGTCGGGACGTTGATCAGCTGCGCCCGCGCATTGTCCGAAAGATGGCGGATCGCATTGGAGCTGGAAATTAAGATCGCGTCGAATTTCGTAAGGGGAACCGCGTTTCTGGTTCCCCCAATTGCCGTGACAGGAGCGAGAACGCCCTCAATTCCTGAGTCTTTGAGGAGTTCAATCGTCCTCGTGCCGTCCTTGATGGGCCGTGTAACGAGAACCCTCACGCGGCTCCGGTCCTGAGATCGGCCGGTAGAACTGCCAAAATGTCCCGAGCAGCATTTTTGCCTATAGCCTCAGCGTCAGACGTGGGCCCCGATGCCGTGGCGCTAAAACTTCTCTGGCCGTCATCACTCAGATACATGCCGGAAAAAGAAATGATCCCGTCTTTAACGGTCGCATAACCCGCAATGGGCGTGCGGCATGAGCCATCGAGCATTTTTAAAAAGGCGCGCTCGGTTAAAAGCGCGAGACCTGTATCGACACAGGAAATTGCCGCGACAGCATCGGCCGAACGTTTGTCGCCGGTGCGGGCGGTGATTGACACCGCGCCCTGGCCGAGTGCGGGAGGAAATGTGTCGAGCGGCAAAATGGCAGCCGCTTTATCCGCGAGGCCTAGCCGCTTGAGGCCTGCGAGCGCAAGCATCGTCGCGTCCACCTCCCCATCGGCCGATTTGCGCAAGCGGGTTTCGACATTGCCGCGCAATACCGCGGTCTTGATATCGGGGCGGATTCTTTTGACCAAGGCGGCGCGGCGCAGGCTTGCGGTGCCGACATGGGCGTTTTGCGGGAGATCCTCAATCCGCGCATAGCGGGCCGAAATCAGGCAATCACGCACATCTTCGCGCGGCAGATAGCCAATAATGTCGATTCCCTCGGGAAAAGCGGTCGGCATATCTTTCGCCGAATGGACGGCCAGATCGATCCGGCCTTCGAGCATGGCTTCGTCGAGTTCTTTGGTGAACGCGCCTTTGCCGCCGACAAGCGCGGCACCGCTCGCCTGACTCATATCGCCCGACGTCCGAATGATGTCGAGTGTCACGCCTTCTTCGGGGAGTGACAAAGCTTTTCTCAGGCGCGCGGCGACCTCATGAGCCTGCCAGAGCGCGAGGGGACTTCCGCGAGTCCCAATTTTAAATGGATTTAACGCCGACACCTTCGACCTTGCCCTCATTCTCCCATCATGCGATGTCGGGCGCACCCGGCCACCGTCAGGAACGGATTATAGGGGCTCGTTTTGCCCGGCGATAGGGGCGTTGAAGGCCTGTGTCATGCGAATCCTCGGAATTGAAACCACCTGTGATGAAACCGCCGCTTCCGTTGTTGAGCGCGGGGCTGATGGGCGGGGCCGCATTCTCTCTAATGAAGTCCTGAGCCAGATCGAGGATCACGCGGCCTATGGCGGTGTCGTGCCGGAAATTGCCGCGCGCGCCCATGTCGAGGTTATGGACGTGTTGGTGAAGCGCGCCCTTGCTGAAGCCGGCTTAAGCCTCGCCGATATGGACGGTGTGGCCGCTGCTGCGGGCCCTGGCCTGATCGGCGGCGTGATGGTGGGTCTCACGACTGCAAAAGCCTTGGCTCTTGTTGCACAAAAGCCGTTTCTTGCCGTTAATCATCTTGAAGCGCACGCGCTTTCTCCGCGTCTGACTGACGGTGTTGCGTTTCCTTATTTGTTGTTGCTCGCTTCGGGTGGTCACACACAATTGCTCGTTGTCAAAGGTGTTGGTGATTATTTACGTCTTGGCACAACGATTGATGACGCGATCGGCGAAGCCTTTGACAAAGTCGCAAAAATGCTTGGCCTTCCTTATCCGGGTGGACCGCAAGTTGAACGCTTGGCACATGAAGGTGACGCAAAGAGATTCGCTTTCCCGCGCCCCTTAATT
>RFXE01000229.1 GCA_009921785.1 Alphaproteobacteria bacterium | reverse complement strand
CAGGAAATCAGAAGCGATTTTGTGAAATTGGCTTCCGACGTATCGATATAACGGCCCGTCAATTCATCTTTGTCCGAGAAGGCGATGGCATGAACGAGAAAATCCAACCCGCCCCATTGCTTCTCGACTTCCGCGAAAACCGCATCGATGGAGGCCGTGTCTGTCACATCACAATGGCCGACGACATGGCCGCCGAGTTCGGCGGCGAGCGGACGCACGCGCTTCTCCAGCGCTTCGCCCTGAAATGTGAAGGCCAATTCGGCACCTTGATCGCGGGCCGAGCGGGCGATGCCCCAGGCAATCGATTTATTATTGGCAAGGCCCATAATGAGCCCGCGTTTGCCACTGAGAATGCCGGAAGGGGAGGTAGACGACATGGACGATCAAGCCTGACAGGAACGAAGGGGTGGTCCGAAGACCTTGCCCCCTCCTTAGCCCAAGCCTTTCCCCGATGAAAGCGCCATGGCGTCACGTCCCTCATCCAATTGCCAAGGGAAAAGCGGGGCAGGGCGGGTCGGCCCCCACTGGTATTCGGTTGTGAAACTGCTATAGACGCGCCGCCCCGAGCGCTTTCGGGACGCGCAAAGAGTGGTGTAAGCATGCCCCCCCATAGAATTGATCAAGACGACGCCCCGCACGGGCACGACCATCATCATGATGACCATCATCACGGTCATGGTGGGCATCATGGGGGCCACGGCCAGCAGCATTTCTGGTCGTTGGCGATCGGCAGTATTGGTGTCGTGTTTGGCGACATCGGCACGAGCCCGCTCTACGCGTTTCGCGAAGCGCTTCACGCCGCTGTGGGCGCGCATCACTTTCAAGAAGGCCAAACGCTTCCTGAAATTCCGCAAGATGCCGTGTTCGGCGTGTTGTCACTGATTTTCTGGGCGCTACTTCTCGTTGTTACCGCAAAATATGTGATCATTCTGCTGCGCGCAGACAATAATGGCGAAGGCGGCACACTCTCTTTGATGGCGCTTGGTCAACGCGCTTTAGGCAAAGGGGGCAACGGGATATTTCTTTTAGGCGTGATCGGCGCCGCCATGTTTTATGGCGACTCCATCATCACGCCTGCCATTTCAGTTTTGTCAGCGGTCGAAGGTGTGAAGCTAATCACACCTGCGCTTGATTCATTTATTATCCCCATCACGCTGGTGATTTTGATTGTGCTCTTTGCCGTGCAAAGTCGTGGCACCGCAAGTGTGGCGACCTTCTTCGGTCCCATCATGCTGATCTGGTTTGGAATGCTCGCTGTGGGCGGCATCATGCATATCAGCGATGATTTTTCGATCCTCTATGCCCTTAATCCGATTTATGGCATTCGCTTTGTGATTGAGCATCGCGTGATCGGTCTTGTAACTTTGGGCGCGGTGTTCCTCGCGGTGACGGGTGGTGAAGCGCTCTACACTGACCTCGGTCATTTCGGCAAAAGCCCGATTCGGTCGGCTTGGCTCTTTCTTGTTTTGCCTGCCTTGCTGCTCAACTATTTCGGTCAAGGCGCCATGGTGCTTGCTAATCCCGAATTGGCAACCGATCCGTTTTTCAATCTCTTTCCAAAATGGGCAGCGGTCCCTGTCGTGGGTATGGCGACGCTCGCGACAGTTATTGCCAGCCAAGCGGTGATCACTGGCGCCTTCTCACTGACGAGCCAAGCGATTCAGCTTGGTCTCTTGCCGCGTATGGAAATTCGCTTCACGTCTGAGACACATGCGGGTCAGATCTTCTTGCCGCGCATTAATTCGCTCTTATTGATTGGCGTTGTCGTTCTTGTGGTTGTCTTTAAGTCATCGAATGCGCTGGCGTCCGCCTATGGCATCGCGGTGACAACAACGATGGTTGTTGATGCGACATTGGGCTTCATCGTGATTTGGAAACTATGGAAATGGAATCCATGGCTCGCCGGAATCACCATCATTCCCTTCATGATGATCGACTTCACCTTCTTCTCGGCCAATCTGTTGAAGCTCTTTGACGGTGCCTATGCGCCGCTCACTTTCGGCTTCCTCTTGATCATGCTGATGGCGACCTGGCGAAAGGGTACGCGCATTGTTCCTGACATCTGATCCTGAATCGGCGCCGACTTCTTTGTTGCACAATCTCAAGCACAATAAGATTTTGCATGAAAAGAATGTCGTGTTGACCGTATCAACAGGTGACACGCCGCGCGTCAGCGACAAGGATCGTGTCCATGTCGAACAATTGAGCCCGCGTTTTATTCGCGTCTCAATGAAGTTTGGTTATATGGAAACGCCCAACGTTCCCCGCGGTTTGGCTATTGCCCGTAAACATGGGTGGGTATTCGATATCATGTCGACATCCTTCTTCGTATCGCGTCGTTCGATTAAAGTGGCGGCACAATCGGGTATGCCGATCTGGCAAGATCAGCTTTTCATCGCGCTGGCGCGTAACGCTTATGATGCGACGAGCTATTTCCAGATTCCAACCGGACGCGTCGTGGAAGTGGGTACGCAGGTTTCAGTATAAGTTTTATTGAAGCAGAACTGCGCGGCGATTATGCGCCGCGCAAGAAGCGATCCCGATGCGGCCATGCGTCTTGCGTTGGCACAAAAATACGGATCGTATCGCCAACAGCAATGTCACCGCCCTGTTCTGTGTAGGCGACAACGCCGCGTTTCTTCTTCGCGAGCTTTGGAAATGATAGGCCTTTACCGGGGTGATGGCGTTCGATGACTTCAGCCGGATATTTGCACGGCAGATTCTCAAGATCGACAATCACCGTGGCGCCGGAAGAAAACATCAAGCGCGAACCGGACGGCAACAAGGTGAAATCTGGAATATCTTTCATCTTTTACCTCCAGTGGCTGAGTCAGGGATTTTAATTGTCTCACCGAATCTTCTCAGTGGATGCTTTTCGTCTCCGCCCTTAGAAATGATAAAAAGAATTTGAGGGATTTTTTGGCCTGGTTTAAGCCAGGTTTCTACAGGTACATCGGAGTAACATCCGTCGGTAATTATGATAGAAAGATCGTCGTCTCGTTTAATGATCTCTTTCATTACCGGCGTTAAGTCCGTCCCGCCAGACTGAATTTGTCCCCTATCAATTCTTGTGCCAAGCTTGTAATCCTCGTCTTTATATAGATCGGTGTGAAAGAAACCAAGCCTACACCTTCTTGCGCCAACTCGCAAGAATTGATCTACGATTTCTAAGAATTCATTTGCTTCTTCTACAGATATTGAACCTGACGT
>RFXE01000228.1 GCA_009921785.1 Alphaproteobacteria bacterium | reverse complement strand
TGCGGCTTCATCAGCAGCTTCACGGCCATGCAATAAAGCGGTCGCCTCGGTGGCGAGCACTTTTTTGGCTTCGTTAATCTCTGATCCAGCAAGCGCTTCAAGGCGCGCGATCTCATCGAGCGGTAGAAGAGTGAAAAGTTTTAAGAACCGTCCCACATCAGCGTCTTCGGTATTGCGCCAATATTGCCAATAATCATAAGGGCTGAACACATCAGCATTGAGCCACACCGCACCCGAGGCGGTCTTGCCCATTTTCGCGCCTGACGCCGTGGTGAGCAGTGGTGTTGTCAAAGCATAAAGTTGTTGTGACCCCATGCGACGACCGAGCTCTACGCCATTGACAATATTGCCCCATTGATCGGAGCCGCCCATCTGCAAACAACAATCATGCATGCGCGACAATTCAACAAAATCATAGCTCTGCAAAATCATGTAATTGAATTCGATGAAGGAGAGTTCCTGCTCGCGCTCAAGACGAAGCTTTACGGAATCCATCGTCAACATGCGGTTGATTGAGAAATGGCGTCCAATATCGCGCAACATGTCGATATAGTTGAGCTTCGTGAGCCATTCGGCATTATCGACCATAATGGCGCCATTGGGCGATTTTCCGAAATCAAGGAACCGAGAAAATACACCCTTGATGCTGTTTTTATTGGCTTCGATCTGATCAACGGTAAGGAGCTTCCGTGTCTCGTCTTTACCCGACGGATCACCAACGCGCGTAGTCCCCCCACCCATCAGCGTAATCGGGCGGTGACCTGTCTGCTGCAACCAATGCAGCATCATTGCCGAAATCAAATTTCCAATATGGAGTGAAGACGCTGTGCAATCATAACCGACATAGGCTGTAATCCGCTCTTTACGCGCTTTTTCATCAAGCCCTGCGAAATCGGAACATTGATGGATATAGCCGCGCTCGGAGAGAACGCGCAGAAAATCGGATTTAGGCGTGAAGTCGGACATAGGATTGGTTCCGGTTTGCGGCGGCGAGATGTAAGGGTAAAGGCCGGTCAGGGCAAGATATGCGTGCGATTTGAGGCAGACGCCTTGCTTCGGCCTTGTTTAATCGCCATTTTCCGGATCAATGAGTGATATTCAGCTCCAACTTGTGATCGTCTCACCGTGCTTCCGCAGCCTTCCTTGCCAATTGTCAAAGATACCCGCGCCCGTGTGAATTGGGGCGGGTTGGCCAGTGCCGCGCTTCTCCTTGCGAGCGTGACCATAACCCCCGCTGCTCAAGCGCAGGTGCGGCATGGCGTGATCCGCGATGCCGAGATCGAAGCGCTACTCAAAGATTACGCCGCACCGATTTTCAGCGCCGCTGGTATAGCCAAAGGTTCGATCACTATCGCATTGATTGACGACCGCTCCTTTAATGCGTTTGTAACGACGGGCCGCCGGATGTTTGTGAATACCGGTGCGCTGATGGAGTCCAAATCGCCAAACGAGATTATCGGCGTCATTGCGCATGAGGCCGGCCATATCGCAGGCGGCCATCTAACCTTACAACGCGAGCGTGCCGGTATGGCCGCGATGATGGCCACAGCTGGTGTGGTTCTTGGTGCGGGTGCCATGGTGGCGGGCTCTGGCAATCGCAGCATGAATGCGGGCAATGGCGGCATGGGCATTATGATGGGCGCGCAGGAGCTTGCCGCACGCACGATGCTTTCTTATCAGCGCGGGGAAGAACAAGCCGCCGACCGTGCGGCAATCAAATATCTCGCCTCGACCAATCAATCGGCAAAAGGCCTCGTCGATACGTTCAAGCGCCTCTCCGATGACCAGATGTTCAAGCTCGATGGTATTGATCCCTATCTGATGAGCCATCCGGCACCACAGGACCGTATCGCCAGCCTCGAGCAACTCGCCTCTTCGAGCTCCGCTTATGCCGCCAAAGATCCGGCGTCCCTTATGTCCCGCCATGAAATGATGCGGGCTAAGCTCTATGGCTTTGCGGCCAAAGGTGAGGAAGTCATAAGGCGTTACCCCCCGTCCGACATGTCATTGCCAGCGCGCTATGCCCGCGCCATCATGAATTATCGCTACAAGAAAACACCGGAAGCCCTTGCACAAATTGATGAACTTTTGAGATCTCAGCCGGCCAATCCCTATTTCTGGGAGCTCAAAGGGCAGGTCTTGCTCGAATTCGGTCAGGCGCGGGAAGCCGTTTCAGCACTGCGCCGCGCGACGGCGGGGGCGTCTGAATCCGGACTTATTCGCGGGCTTTTAGGGCGCGCCCTCGTTGCCACGGGTGACAAGGAATTACTCGACGAAGGCATCCGCGAATTGACGAATGCCAGCCAACGCGAGCCCGAAGACGCCGAAAATTGGCGGCAGCTGGCAATCGCCTACAATCAGAAAGACAATATCGGAATGGCCGAATTCAGCGCCGCCCAAGAAGCGATGCTGATGGGCGACATGCAGAGTGCGGTCAATCACGCCGCCAAAGCGAAAGCGCGCCTGCCCTCAGGATCGCCTGCGGCATTAAAGGCCGATGACATTCTTAACTATCGTAAGCCAAAGTCGAATTAGCCAATCAACCGCTGCTCACAGGATATGACCCTCATGCGTTTTGCCCGCCCTCTTCTCCTCGTGATCGGTCTCGCGCTTGCTGCGGGCAGTACACAAGCTCAGGAAAAGCCCTTCTCGGATGCCAAAAAGGTCGAAATCGGCGAGATCGTTAAAGCCTATCTCATGAGCCATCCCGAACTCATTCAAGAAGCGCTGAACGAACTCGACAAAAAGCAGCGTGACGCAGAAGCGGAAGCGCAAAAATCTGCGGTTACGGCGCTGAGCCCCGAACTAACAAAAGCCGAGAATGGTGTGGTGCTCGGCAATCCCACGGGCGATGTCACATTGGTCGAGTTTTTCGATTATAATTGCGGCTATTGCAAAAAAACGATGGCCGACATCATGGGCCTAATCAAAGCCGATCCGAAATTGCGGGTCGTCCTGCGCGATTTCCCGGTTTTGGGACCTGACTCGGTTGAAGCCTCAAAAGTGGCGCTCGCCGTTCGCAGCCAATTGACCGGCGCGAAATATATGGAGTTTCACCAAAAGCTCCTCGAATCCCGCGGCCGCATCGGGAAGGACCGCGCGATTGAGGTGGCCAAAAGCCTCGGTGCTGATCCGGCAAAGATCGAGAAGGATCTCGAGGCGGCTGAGATCAAAAAGCTCCTGGGCGGTACGATGCGCGCGGCCGACCAGC
>RFXE01000227.1 GCA_009921785.1 Alphaproteobacteria bacterium | reverse complement strand
TCATCCGCTTCGCGCTCTAACTTATCGAGTGTTTCTTCCCGATAATCATCGAATGCGCGATTTCCCGTCGGTTTGAAAAAGGGCGCGCGTTCGCCTTTTACTTGTTCGTCATGACCAAAGAAGGACCGCATACGGTCCATTCTGCTTTGGAGCCGATCCATTTTCCGGTTCCATTTATCGCGACCCCACGAGGTGCGACCATTGTCTCCATAGGCATAGGCCCAGCTATTGCAGCGCATTCTTCCGCTCCAGATCATGTAAGTAAGGATCACAAGGCCAACGGGCCAGAACACAACAAATCCGCCAATCATGGCGGCAAGCCACCCGGGCCGCCCCCATTCATCAAGTTTGTGGATCACCGATCTGACCATACTTCGCTCCTGTCGAAGTAAATGTAAATAACATTTACATAGATGGAGAAGAGATGTGGCGTTGTCAAGGCGGGTCTAAGGACTCTTTATGATTTTTTGTCCCGCTTTTAGGCGCGGGGGGCCTTTAAACCATCAAGATAGATCAAAACTCCGGCCTCGAGCAGGTCTTCGGGCGGGATGGGGATTGATCTCTGGCTTCGGTCAGGACGGACAAAAAGTCCCGCAATGCCATGAGATAAGGACCAAATATGGAGTGCGACCATCAACGCCGGCGGTTTTGTGCTGCCCGAATAGACTTCAAGAATAGTCTCGCAGGCCATTCGCAAGACCTGAAATGACGCGTCCGCCACTTCGCTCAAATCGGGGCGGGCGGCAATCGGCAGGCTTGAGTCGAACATGGTCGCGTAGAGCGCGGGGTTTTCGCGTGCGAAATTAAGATAGCTTCGTCCAACCCGGATCAAGGCTGTTTTGGGATCAGGCTTCCCATGTTCCCAGGCGGAGAGAAGCGCAGTGCCGAACCGTTCAAAGCCGAGCCGGGCGATATCGGCTAATAGATCATCTTTATCGCGATAATGACGATAGGGGGCGGCGGGGGAGACTTGAGCGGCACGGGCAAGATCGGCGACGGTAAAACCACCCACGCCTTTTTGTTCAATCAAATCGAGCGCGGCCGCGATCAATGCTTCACGGAGATTACCGTGATGGTAGCCACGTCGTTCTGTCGAGCTTGACTGATTCCACGCCATGGCCGGTCTTATCCCCATAAAAGGGCGTTCGGCGCAACCGCAGATGTCACAAGATCACGCGTTCACAGCGGCCGAGTAATCTTCGACGAGCGTGCGAGAGATCGTGCTTGGTGTGAATTTGTAAGGACCGATTTCAGAAACCGGTGTCACTTCTGCGCCCGTGCCGCAGATGAAACATTCATCGAAGCCTGCAAGTTCTTCCGGCATGATGCGACGTTCGATCACTTCGATTTGGCGGTCTTTGGCCAAGCCAATAACCGTTTGGCGTGTGATACCGTTCAAGAAGCAATCCGCAATCGGCGTATGAATTTTGCCACCTTGCGTGAAGAAAATATTTGCGCCCGTGCATTCGGCAACGCGGCCTTGCCAATCGAGCATCATCGCATCGGCATAACCTTTACGCTCGGCGCGATGTTTTGAAATCGTGCAAATCATGTAAAGGCCCGCGGCCTTTGAATCGCAGGGTGCGGTTTGCGGATCAGGGCGACGATAATCGGCGATGTCCAGACGAATGCCTTTCATCTTCTGCGCCACATCAAACATTGACGGCCAATCCCAAGTCGCAATCGCCACATGGATTGTCGCATGTTGTGCGGCAACCGCCATCATCTCGCTGCCGCGCCAAGCAACAGGGCGCACATAGCAGTTTTTGAACCCGTTTTTAGCCACGACCAAGTCTTTGGCTTCGTTCAATTGAGCGACCGTGTAGGGAATTTCAAAATCGAGAATATTTGCGGAGCGCAGAAACCGTTCCGAATGTTCGGTGGTTTTAAAAATCTTGCCATTATAGGCGCGCTCACCTTCGAACACGGATGAGCCATAATGAAGACCATGGCTCAAGACATGGAGCTTTGCCTCTTTCCATTCGACAAGCTTACCGTCGAGCCAGATATAACCGTCACGAAGGTCGAAAGGGATCACGGACATAGGGCGCTCCTTTTGTGCTTTTTGGCGGTCTTTTGGCCGCCCCGCCGCTGCGCCCGTTTTTCGGAAAACCTTGCCGTTCCCCGAGCTTCGGTGCAGCGTTCTGGCTTGACGGGTAGCAATGCGCCTGAAATATGTCAACAAGGCTGACGTAATTTTGGGGATAGCCCGAGCGGTGCCCCCCGGGGACAGGATGGCAGGCGTGAGACAGGACGGACCTTTAGCCGCTGCATTGATCCCCGAAGCCGGGGAAACCGAACCCCTCTATGAATTGATCGAGTTGTTGTTTTTTGCCTATCGCGACTTCGTTGGTGATCCTGATCGCTTACTTGAAACATTTAGTTTTGGTCGCGCGCATCACCGGGTTATTCATTTCGTCGATCGCAATCCGGGTCTTACCATCGCGGAACTGCTCGACATTCTGAAAATCACCAAACAGAGCCTCAACCGCGTGTTGAAGGAATTGATCACGCAAGGCTTTATTGAAAGTCGCTTGGGTATTGAAGATCGACGGCAACGTCATTTGCATCTCACAGAAACGGGGCAAAGACTGGCGCGTGATCTCGCTTCATTGCAGACGCGGCGTATAGCGCGCGCTATATCGGAATGTGGTGCTACCGACGCTCTGGCGGCGCGGCGTTTTTTGAGTGCGATGATTGAGCCGGACTTGCGTCCGTCCGTGCAGAAGATGATCGCGTCGAAAGGACCGCAAAAGTGAACGCGGCCAAACCTCGCACACCGCTTCTACCCGATGCGGCGCATATTCTGGTTGTTGATGATGACCGGCGTCTGCGCGATTTGCTCGGGCGCTTTTTGGTGGATCACGGCTTTCGCGTCACCGTTGCCAAAGACACGACCGAGGCGAGGGCGCGCATGGGGCTCTTTGTTTTCGACGCACTTATTCTCGATGTGATGATGCCCGGTGAAAGCGGCTTCGATTTTGCGCGCGATTTGCGCAAGACCTCATCGGTTCCGATTTTGATGCTAACAGCGCGCAACGAAGTGGATGATCGCATTACCGGGCTTGAAATTGGCGCGGATGATTATTTGCCGAAGCCCTTTGAGCCGCGAGAACTCTTGCTGCGCATCAATAATATGATCCGTAAACAGGTGGTGCAGACGCCAACCGTACAAGAACCGCGCGACGTGATCCGGTTTGGTGCATTCTCATTTCGTATTGATCGGCGTGAATTGCGCCG
>RFXE01000226.1 GCA_009921785.1 Alphaproteobacteria bacterium | reverse complement strand
TTTTGCGCGGACAACATCAAAGCCCATCCGGGTCAACAAACGAATTGTGGCGTCATTGATACCGGGATCAAGCACGGTTTGCGCGCACCCACCAAGCAAAGCGATACGGCCCCGTTTTGTAACTTGCGTGGGAATAATGCCCGCCGTTTCATAACGGGATCGTGCAGGTAAAGTGAGCGGCGCGAGGTCAAGCATCGCTCCCAGTTTTTTACCAATCGCAGGCAAGGCACGAATAACGGGCGCTAATAATTTTCCAAAACGTGCACCAAACAGAGCAAAGCGGAAGCGTGTTGGGTAAGGCAAAACAAATGCCAGGACCGAGCGGATCAACCGATCACTCAAAGGGCGCGTGTAAGTCGCTTCAATATGTGCGCGCGCGTGATCAATGAGATGCATATAATGCACGCCCGAAGGGCAAGTTGTCATGCAAGACAGGCATGAAAGACAGCGATCAATATGTGTCACAACATCTTTGGTGGCAGGCTTGCCGCGCTCCAGCATGTCTTTGATCATATAGATGCGCCCGCGCGGGGAATCGAGTTCATCGCCAAGAAGCAAATAAGTCGGACATGTCGCTGTACAAAAACCGCAATGAACGCAGGTGCGGAGAATCTTTTCGGAAGCCTGCATCGCAGGCTCTTGAAGCGCTTCGGGTCTAAAGGATGTTTGCATCTTTTAATCGCTTAAGAGCGGACCATTAGGCCCGGATTGAAAATCCGTTTGGGATCATGGGCGAGCCGAATACGTTCGGAGAGCGCGGCGAGAGGCGGTGATAGCGGTGCGAACACATCAAGCGATGCACGAACGTCTTCAGGCGCGCGAAATAATGTGGCATGGCCGCCTGTGTCTTTGAGTGCATGACGAATGCTCGCAGAACCCGCATCCTTCACGCTTTCTGTTTGCACCCAAATCAACCCGCCGCCCCAATCAAGCAGGGAACGGAAGGGCAAGCCTGCTTCACGAATAGCCTTCAAGAAGGAAGGGGCTTTCGACGGTGCGAGTGAGATTTTCCAAACCGCATCATGGGCCGGTTCAACAAAATCACTCACATCACGAATGCGCGCCCAAAGCCGGTAAGACGCTTCTTGATCAAGCCGCTCAACGCGTCCGAATGAGGCGAGATCTTGCGATAATTTTTCAGCGCGATAGGCGATTGAATCCGGAAAGCCTTCAAGTCTGATCACTGTCGTGGCCACGCGCTCGAGACCGGCGGGAAGATGCGCCGCACCCGTCACATCAAAAGGTGATCCCAAGGCTTTCGCCATAGCAGCGACCGCGCGCGTGTCGTCAAGACCATGCAGCATTAAAGTGAGCGTGCTTTGTGGCTTCGGCAACACTTTAAAAATCGCTTCGGTGATTAGACCGAGCGTGCCCCAAGAACCGGCAAAGAGTTTAACAAGATCAAGACCTGTAACATTCTTCATGACGCGGCCACCCGATTTGATCAATTCACCTTCGCCATTGATGAAGCGGATACCGATCAAACTGTCACGACAGGCGCCCGCTTGAATGCGGCGCGGGCCAGAAAGATTCGTTGCTGCTAGCCCGCCGATTGTTGGCTCACCCGATGAGCCCATCAGCACGCGCAAATCCGGGGGCTCAAAAGGCAGCATCTGATTTTTTTCATCAAGTCGATCCATCACGTCTTTGAGTGGCGTTCCGGCGCGCGCGCCAATCACCATTTCGGATGGTTCATAGAGCGTGATGCCCTGTAATTGCTTCGTTGAGACTGTTGCCAATGCTTTGATAGGTTGACCTATTGAGGATTTTGTACCGCCACCAACGGGCCGTAAGGTCGTGCCATTGCGAGAGGCATTGCGAATAAGCGCAACAAAATCATCTTCAGCAAAAAGCGAATGCGCTTCACTCATTGTTAGATCCGCCCTTCAAGCGGGAAGACTTTGGCCGGATTAAGAAGCCACTCAGAATCAAATGCGGCACGCACCCGCATCTGCTGATGAAGGTCAGCGGCGGTAAATTGTTTGGTCATCAGATCGCGCTTTTCGATCCCCACGCCATGTTCGCCGGTGAGACAACCACCCACTTCAACACAGAGCTTTAAAATATCATTGCCCGCTTCTTCAGCTTTGGCGGCTTCTACAGGATCATTGCAGTTATAGAGAATCAAAGGATGCAAATTGCCATCACCCGCATGAAACACATTGGCGACGCGCAACCCATATGATTTTACGATTTCGTCGATCCGACGCAGCACATAGGGCAATTGTCCTGTTGGAATAGTGCCATCCATGCAAATATAATCCGCAACACGACCGGTCGCTCCAAAAGCAGATTTACGTCCCTTCCAGATCGCCGCTGTTTCCATCGCCGATTTCGATTCTCGGATTGTTTTGACGTGATGCTGTTCCGCAATTGCAATGATGCGTTTGAGGATTGCATCCATCTCGGCATCGGATCCTTCGACTTCAATGATAAGCAGCGCTTCGACATCAAGCGGATAACCGGCATGAGCAAAGGCTTCGCAGATTTCAATCGCGGGCTTGTCCATAAATTCCATAGCGACCGGAATAATGCCGGCGCCAATAATCGCCGCAACACATTCGCCCGCCGCTTCGCTCGTTTCAAAGCCAAATAGCACGGGCCTAGCGCCTTCGGCCTGCCGCAGAATACGTACGGTCGCCTCGGTTACAATGCCGAGCTGTCCTTCCGAGCCGATGATGACGCCTAAAAGATCAAGCCCGGGTGCATCAAGCGCATCAGACCCAATATCGACAATGGTGCCGTCGATCATCACCATCCGCACGCCGAGAATGTTATTTGTTGTCACGCCATATTTGAGGCAATGCGCGCCGCCAGAGTTCATGCCGATATTGCCGGCAATTGTGCAGGCAAGTTGCGATGACGGATCAGGCGCATAGAAAAATCCATCCTGCGCTACCGCATTCGAGATACCGAGATTGGTAATGCCCGCCTGAACGCGCATTGTGCGATCGGCAAAATTGACGTCGAGAATCTTAGCCATTTTTCCGATGCCAATGATGATGGCATCTTCTTGAGGAATGGCACCACCTGCGAGCGATGTCCCTGCGCCGCGCGGAACAATCTTCACCCCATTCTGATGGCAGTAGCGCATCACGGCGGCCACTTCTTCGGTCGTCGTGGGCAGAACGACGGCGAGCGGCATTTTGCGATAGGCGGTCAGAGCATCTGTTTCAAAGGCGCGCCGTTCGTCCTCGGACACAATCAGGGATGAAGGCGGCACAAGTGCAGCCAAGCCTTCGATAATGGCATCGCGGCGGGCCAGAATGGCTTCATCGGGG
>RFXE01000225.1 GCA_009921785.1 Alphaproteobacteria bacterium | reverse complement strand
GTCATGCTCGTCCCGAAATCGAAATGCAAAAGGCCGATGATCCATGAGGCATATTGAAAGACCAAAGGTTGATCGAGACCCAATTGATGGCGAAGCGCTAGAAGTGTGTCGGGTCGCGCGTCAGTGCCCAGCATGAGCGCGGCAGGATCACCCGGCAGCACATCAACGATCAAAAAAATCAGCACGCTCGCAAGCAGAAGGAATGCGATGAGGCCTGCCAGTTTTCGGATAAAGACACGGATCAACATTGATAGCGCGCAGGGCTCAGGGGCAGGGTCGGACAGAGGCTTTCGGCGGGGCTGGCCGCGCTGTCAAGCCTTCGACCCAAGGAGCTTGGCTTTGGCGGCCACAATCAGCGATTTGAGCCCCGGCTCCATAATGGCATCTTCGGCGTCCTCAAAACTGAAGCGCTCGATCTTCCGAAGGCCCTTTTCTTTGTAGTCGCTGGCTTGCTTGCGGACATCCATGAGGAAGACCTCGACGCGCGCCAATTCCCAGTGGCCGGAGCGGCGCTTCCAGAAAACATAGGACCCCATGGGCTTATCGACAATTTCCCCGGAAAGTCCGCCTTCCTCAAAAGCTTCCTGCGCGGCAGCCTCGGCCGGACTTAGATCCTTGATGGGATTGCCCTTGGGAATCGACCAACGGCCCGAATCGCGGGTTGTGATCAGGATCACCCGCCAGTGTCCGTCGGCATTCCGCTCGACCGGGAGCGCTCCGACCTGTTTGATGGTCGAAGGATCGAGATCATCAGCGGGGCTTGTCTCGGTTGTCATCAGCCTATCCGAATCCAATTTGGCCCAGCGGTCAACTCTGCGGATTACGGGCATCTATAGGGCTTCGCAAAAAAGCGCGGCCCAACCGCTTGAAACGGGTTGCGCAGAAGCCCATTGCGATGAATGATGGGTCGAGAAGCATGATAAGCGATTGACGGCTCGAAGACGCGGAGGAACGGTTTGTCGGATCACACGATTTTGATCGCTGATGATCATCCGCTTGTGCGTGGCGCGCTTCGTGAGGCGGTATCATCGATCCTTTCAAGCGTATCCGTCATCGAAGCGGGCTCTTTCGATGAGCTTGTCGCTGCCTTCAAAGGCGATGCCGATATTGATCTCGTCTTGCTCGATTTAACGATGCCCGGTGTGCAAGGGTTTTCCGGTCTTCTCTTTCTTCGCGCGTCGCATCCGGAAGCACCGGTTGCTGTTGTGTCGGGCAATGAGGATCGTACAGTCATTCGTCGCTGCATCGAGCTGGGGGCCTCAGGTTATCTGCCGAAATCACTCGATCCGCATGCGATGAAGGCTGCAATCAAGGCCGTGCTCGATGGTAGCGTGTTTACGCCCGACGATGTTGATTTGACGGAAACACCCGATCCTGAGACGAGCGATATGGTGCGGCGCTTGGCAACACTGACACCGCAACAAGTGCGTGTGTTGATGATGTTATCGACAGGGCTTCTCAATAAACAAATCGCCTATGAGCTTTCCGTTTCAGAAGCGACGGTCAAGGCCCATGTGTCCGCGATTTTGCAAAAGCTTGATGTCGATAGCCGCACACAAGCTGTAATTGCCGCTTCAAAAATTGCAGCGGGTCAATGGACAGGCGTTTCACAATCAGCGTCGTGAAACGCGAAGTCGAGCCGTGATCGCTTTATAAAAAGCTTTCAATCGGCCAGTTTCCCCAATCTTCAACGGCACGTCCGACAAGATCAAGAGGCGACGATAAGCCATCTTTTTCGAGCCGCTCAATCAGGCCTTTTTTGATTTCATTGATAAGCGCTGGGCCTTTATAAACAAGCGCTGAGTAAAGTTGGATCAAGCTTGCACCCGCTTCGATTTTTCCAATCGCGGCGCGCGCCGAGTCAATGCCACCGACACCGATGAGCGGGAATTGATTTTCGACGCGAATATAGGCCTCTGACAACATCTTCGTTGAAAGCGGATAAAGCGGCTTGCCTGATAATCCGCCACTTTCCAAGCGCATGCGCTTATCATGCAGTGATTTTGGCCGCTTCACGGTCGTATTTGAAATGATCAGCGCATCAATACCGCGCTTGCGCGAAACGTCGACAACATCATCAAGTTCTTGCAGCGAAAGATCCGGCGCGATTTTCAAAAACAGTGGGCGCTTAGGGCCATGCCGCGCGGCTTCATCGCGTTCATTGAGCGACCAGGCGAGAAGATCATCTAGGATCTCGCGGTTTTGCATGGTGCGTAAACCGGGCGTATTCGGCGATGAAATATTGACGGTGAAATAGTCGGCAAGGGATGCAAAAGCGCGGATGCCTTTGACATAATCGGACACACGATCAGTTGAGTCTTTGTTGGCGCCCACATTGATGCCGACAAGTCCGGGCTTCCCAACGCGTTGCTTTAACCGATCCAATACGATGTCATGTCCGTGATTGTTAAAGCCGAACCGATTGATCACCGCTTCATCTGTTGCAAGCCGAAAGAGGCGCGGTCTCTTATTTCCCTCTTGCGGTAAGGGCGTTACTGTTCCGCATTCAACAAAGCCAAACCCAAGACCAAGCATCGCGTCAGGCACTTCTGCATTTTTATCGAAGCCCGCAGCGAGGCCGAGGGGATTGGAAAAATTCAAGCCGAAAAGTGAAACGCCTAAGCGCGGATCATCAACAACAGGCGCATGCGGTCCAAAACGTTTTAACATATCGATGGTTAGATTATGCGCATTCTCCGGATCCATCCGATGAAGCAGAGGTTTCGCCAGTTTGAAGAGAAGCGTCATGGCAAAAGTCCTTCGAAATCATGCGTGCCGTCGGCCTTGAGCGGAAGCGGGTCGATGCGTTTCACGGTGCTGACCTGAAGTTGATCATAAAGATGCGGAAAGAGGTCACCGCCGCGCGATGGTTCGTAAATCAATTTATCGCCAAAGCTTTGATCATCGAGTGTGAGCAGCAGCAACTGTGATTGACCGTGAAAATGACGGCGGGCTGTTTCAACAACTTGCGCGCCTGTAGAAAAATGGATGAAGCCATCAGCGAGATCGACCGGGGCGCCTGCAAAGACGCCGCGTTCCAACGCGTCCAGCCAGAGCGATTCGGGAATGATTTTGTAAATCAGCATAGGCGGCGCCAAAAGCGGAAGGATGCCCCGAAACAAAGAGGCGTCATTAGTAACAAGAGCCACGGATCACGGTCCCACGCAACCTCATCCAGCTTGCCAATAAAGAGAAAATAAACCTATAAACAGTCAAATTTCAGGTAAATATCCTTGCTTCGGGGGCGGTCGATGCTGACGCATGAACGGATCTGGAAGGCGGTTGACCTTCTGGCGGCGC
>RFXE01000224.1 GCA_009921785.1 Alphaproteobacteria bacterium | reverse complement strand
CGCCTTGTCATAAAAGCCCGCGCCATAACCGATCCGGTGACCACGTCGGTCAAAGGCTGAAAGCGGGACGATCATCGCGGCCGGTTGAATTTCTGGGGCATCGCCGAAGGGCTCTCTCAGGCCAAAGGGACCCTCGGCCAAAGCCTCGCCCGGTCGCCAGAGGCGGAACACGAGTTCCGCACCCGTAACAACGGGAAGGGCAAGCGGCACGCCCAAAGCCGCAAAGCGTAACATCGCGGGTCGGGGATCAATTTCGCTGCGGATCGGCCAGAAGCCGCTTAGTGGTCCTTCGCCGATCTCATTGCGAAAGGCGTAAATCTGTTCGGCAAGACGCTCCGCTGCCTGTTCTCTTTCGATGGAAGAAAGAGCGTCGCGCTTCTTAAGCGCGTCAGCGCGCAACTGTGTTTTTTGAGCTTTGGACATTAACACAAACCGAAAAGTGCGGAGCCGCGAAAGCCGTGGAACGATCGATCCCAGGTGCCTACATAAGTAGGTGGGCGCCATGTGCTCCGGTCCACGGACCAAAACAGGGACAGCTCCCTAAGGATCGTTAAGGCCCCGGGAATACAGTTGTTCTCACGCACCCCGCAGCACCGCCCTGCCTATGTAGTCTTTTGCGGGGCGAAATGCCAGACGCAGCTTTCCGGAGTCAAAAAAGATGCGGTGTCGCATCATAAATCAGCTTCGCGCCGACAATGAATGTGAGCGTGTAGATGATCGTGTAAAAGCGTGACGGCTCAATGCGCCGGACAAGCCATACTCCGGCCAATGTCGAGATAAGCGCTACCGGAAACAACGCGCTCGATGTGCCGAGATTTTCGGTCGAGAATTGGCCGAGCAGAAAATAGGGCACAACTTTGATGAGATTGGTGATGGTAAAAAACCAAGTCGATGTTCCGACATAAGTCTGCGGCGGCAGGCGCTGCGGCATCACATAGACTTGAAAGGGTGGGCCGCCGGCATGGGCAACAAAGCTCGTAAAGCCTGCAACCGCGCCCCATGCAATGCCGGGCGCGACTTTGCCGAGGATCGGATCCCCACTTACATGGCGACGACGCCAATAGATGATGACGAATACAACCGAGATAATCCCAACGCCAAGCTTCACGAGCTCGTCCGACACATGCGCGGCCATCAGCCAGCCGAGAAAGACGCCGATCAGGCAGCCGGGCAGCATGATTAGCAAGTTGCGTTTGTCAAAGTCGCGCCGATAGGCCCATGTCGAGACCATATCCTGCACAATTAGGATCGGCAGCATTAGCGCGGCCGCTTTGACAGGAGAGACAACGAGCGCCATCAGCGGGATGGCGATGAGCCCCAATCCCGCAAAGCCCCCTTTCGCTAGACCCATGAGGATCACAGCCGGAATGGCGGCGAGATAAAAGAGCGGATCGCTGATGATGCTGGTCATTGAACGTAAAGCTTTGAGGGCAGGTCAGGCAGAGTGACGCCTGAATTTGACCTTTGCAATCGTTCGGCGCGGCATACAAGCCCTGCAAAAGGACGGCCATGATGCGAAATTGTGCGCCCAAAGTCTTGCCTGACGCTTCGGTCTCTTGATGCTAGAGCTGCATCAGAAAAAAGGACTTTGGGGGGTCTCGCTATGAGCCATGCCGCGCGTTTCCGAGAGATCTATGATCACTCTTTGAAAGATCCAAACAGCTTTTGGGGCGAGGCGGCAAAAGCCATCGATTGGATGACGCCCCCGAAAACTGTATTCGATGCGTCGCAAGGCGTTTATGGCCGCTGGTTCCCCGATGGTGTGATGAACACCTGCTACAATGCGGTCGATCGCCATGCCGTGACGCGGCCGGATCAGGCCGCGATCATTCACGACAGCCCGATTACGGGCACAAAGCGCACACTGACTTATCGTGACTTGCACGATGAGGTCTCAGCGCTTGGTGCCGTGATGCAAGATTTTGGCGTCCACAAAGGTGACCGCGTTATCATCTATATGCCGATGATTCCCGAAGCCTTGATTGCGATGCTCGCCTGCGCGCGAATTGGCGCCATTCACTCGGTGGTTTTCGGTGGCTTTGCAGCGCGTGAACTCGCAACGCGTTTGGATGACTCTCATCCGAAACTTATTCTCGCTGCCTCATGCGGCATCGAGCCCGGTCGCGTCGTGCATTACAAACCGCTCATTGATGAAGCCATTGAGCTTGCGGCACACAAGCCTGAAAAGCTCATCGTGTTTCAACGTCCGCAAGAGAAAGCGACATTGAAAGTGGGGCGCGATTTCGATTGGGCGGAACTCGTGCAGGACGCGAAATCCGCCGGCAAGACGAGCGAATGCGTTCCCGTCAAATCTACTGATCCGCTTTATATTCTCTACACATCCGGTACGACCGGAAAGCCGAAAGGTGTTGTGCGTGACAATGGCGGCCATGCTCTACTCGATCAATCCGGGTGAAGTCTTCTGGTCAGCATCGGATGTTGGATGGGTCGTTGGACATTCATATATTGTTTATGGACCACTTCTCGTTGGGGCGACGACAATTGTCTATGAAGGCAAACCTGTGGGCACGCCGGATGCTGGCGCTTTCTGGCGTGTAATATCTGAACATGGTGCAAAGGTTCTCTTCACCGCGCCAACGGCATTCCGTGCAATCCGCAAAGAAGATCCGCATGCCGAAGAATTGAAGAAATATAAATTCAATGATTTTCGTGCGTTGTTTTTAGCGGGCGAGCGCGCTGATCCCGATACGGTGAAATGGGCCGAAGATATTCTCGGTGTTCCCGTGATCGATCATTGGTGGCAAACCGAAACCGGTTGGGCAATTGCCGGCAATCCCTTTGGTCTTGGTCAATTGCCGGTGAAGCATGGTTCGCCAACGGTCGCGATGCCCGGTTATGATGTGCGCATTGTTGATGAAGGCGGTCATCCGGTCGAAGCCGGCAAGATGGGATCCATCGTGATCAAATTGCCAATGCCACCATCATGTCTGCCAACCTTGTGGAATGCGGATGATCGTTTCCGCGAGAGTTATCTTTCAACCTATCCCGGTTTCTATTCGACATCGGATGCGGGCTATGTTGATGACGAAGGCTATCTCTATATTATGGGTCGCACCGACGACATCATCAATGTCGCGGGCCATCGTCTCTCAACGGGCGGTATGGAAGAAGTACTTGCCAGTCATCCCGCTGTTGCTGAATGCGCGGTGATTGGTGCGAAGGACGCGCTCAAAGGCGAACAGCCTTGCGGCTTCGTTGTGTTGAAAGCGGGTGTCACCACGCCGCATGATCAGATTGAAAAAGAACTCGTTGCACTTGTTCGTGAAAAGATTGGTCCCGT
>RFXE01000223.1 GCA_009921785.1 Alphaproteobacteria bacterium | reverse complement strand
ACCCAAAATCTTCACGCCATTGTCTTTGAGATATTTAATCGCCACATCCATATCATCAACATAGAATGCGAGATGATGGCCGCCAATGTCGCTGTTCTTCGGTGGGATCTTTACTTGATCCGGTGCCTCATATTGGAACACTTCGAGATTAGTGCCATTGCCGCAACGAAGATAACGGAACTCTGTGATCACGCAACGCGGATCGACATTCAGATAATCCTTCATCCAATTGCCTTCACCTTTGAAATTCACCGCCGCTGTGAACAATGTCTCGGCGCCGAGAATTTTTTCAAAGAAATCGCAGGCTTCATTGATGTCAGGAACTGTAAAGCCGATATGTTCCATACCGCGCATGCCGGGGATAGCCATAGTCATCGTCTCCGTTTTTTTATTAGTTGTATTTTAGTGAAAAATCGTGAAGCGCTTTATATTGTCCGGCATTCGCCATCGCTTCATAAAAACCGCGATATATTTTATGCTGGTCTTGATAAAGCGCTTTTAGATTTTTATTCGGCGTAAACTCGCCTTCAACCTTCACCATGGCTTCCACGGCGTCCTCAATTGAATTGAATTCACCTGAACCATAGGCGCCGAGAATAGCAGCTCCCAGAACGGTACATTCGCGCTCGCGTGTCACTTTTGCGGGCTTACCAATGATGTCAGTCATGATTTGAACGAAACCGTTCGATTTCGTTCCACCACCTGTCAAACGGAAGTCCGTGATGCCGCCATCAATGTCGCTATCAAACGCATCAACAACCATCCGCATTTCATGCGCGCAGCCTTCAAGCAATGCACGAATGAGATCCGCGCGATGATGGTATAGGCCCAAGCCCAAAAAGCCGCCGCGTGAATGCGCATCATAATAAGGTGTCACTTGGCTCGCCATGAAGGAATGGAACATGACGCCATTCGCGCCAGGCTTCGACAAAGCCGCATGTTCCACCATGACCGAGTATGGAGAACGACCAGAGCGCTGTCCTTCATCAAGCTCATTGCGGCCGAGCTGATCACGCCACCAGCGCAAGCACGCACCAAGGCTAAACGCACCGCCTTCAATATCCCATGCGCCCGGAACGCCATGACCGCCCCACCACAGATTGCGGCCCTTGATGCGATCAAGACTATCAAGATGAGCAACCATCACGCCTGACGTGCCAACAGTGAATTCAGCCATCCCTTGCTTGATCACACCCGCACCAATCGCGGCACATTGTTGATCGCCCGCACCACGGCACAACGTAATGCCTTCTGGCAAACCTGTTTCAGCGGAAGCGGCCTTCGACAATTTTCCCGCGATGCCTGTCGGTTGTTTCACTGGCGGCAGACGATCACGATCGATGCCGCAGAGCTTCAAGATGCGATCGCTCCAATCCAGCGCGCGAATATCCATCATGCCATTCAAAGTGAGTGAAGCCGGATCGGTGGCCCAATCATCTGCGCCAAGACGATGCAGGAAATATTCCTGACCATTGGCAAACCACCGTGCCTTTTCAAATTTTGCGGGTTCATGATCGCGCATCCATGCAATCTTTGCTGCCGACCAAAGGGGACTCAATTGCATGCCAGTATGAGTTTGATGCTCGTCTGGTGAAATCGATTGTGCAAAAATTTCCTGATATTCGAGCGCGCGCCCACAATTCCATACCCATGAATTTCCAAGCGGCTTCTTATCAGAATCAAGTGCCGCAAATGTACCGCGCTGGCTCGAAAGGCCAACCGAGCGATAGGCTTCCTTTGGGAGATCGGCCATCGCCACGGCTTTGCGCGACGCACCGCAAATGCCCTTCCAAACCGCTTCAAGATCTTGCTCATTCCAACCAGGATTAGGCGCAATGCAGGGATATTCTTCATAGCCTTGGCCGATTGATTTACCATGCTCATCGAACACCATCACGGTGCACCCTGTTGTACCGGCATCAATACCGACAAACGCACGCACGGTTTTAGCCATGTTCCCTCTCCTTACAGGCGCATTTTTAAGTTGTTGGCAGTTGAGCCAACCAATCCGACAAAAGCGCTAAAAACAATTTGCGATTATGTGTTTCCTCGCGCGTAAGAGACTGCAACAATTTCTCTTTACGAGGAACGACATCTTCAACGCGAGATTTCACAAAAGTCGGCAGAATCGCGAGGGCTGTATCGCCCTCGCCGTTCCAATCCGAATTCACTGTAAAACGATAGGCAGCGAGTGAATCTGGCCAAGTGGCATCAAGGATCTGTTCACGCTCCGGCCCCCGCCACACGACATAGCAGTGATAATCCGTGATACCGCCAGAGCTTATCCATGAACGCAACGCTTCAGGCATCGTTGAGACCGTGGGCATTGAGGCAGCGAAATCACCCTCAATGATCTCGACGTCGGCTGACTCACCAATCCGACGTAAAAGATCACGCAAGAGAATGTGCTTCGCTGTGCACGCACCACGATTATCACGAAGCACAGCTTCCGGCGTGCGATCACCGCTCGAAAAATAGGGAATATTTCTTACCGCATGAAACAGCGCAACAACCGAAGAAAGTTTGGACTGCGTGCAATGGCGCTCGATAAACGCATCGAGCGCCTTTGCATAATCCTCCGACAGAGCCGACGCAGGGCTTGTAAAGGCCCTCGCGCTGTTAGAAGTAAGCAACACCCGTCTCCTTGGAGAAGAAGTGCCAACGCGACGTATCTAAGGTTAGCGAGCAGGCTTCGCCCATCTGTCCCTTGAAATCAGCGTCCGTCTTCACGAGGACATGATTGGCGCCCTTGAGATCAACATCGACGAGCGTATCACCACCAAGCGGCTCAGTGATCTTGATGCTGCCTTTGGCTAGTCCGTCTTGACCAAGCGAAATAGCGATCTGGTCAGGGCGAATGCCCATGCGCACGCTGCCGCTCTTCAATGACGCGCGGAGCTTCGTAGCTTGATCCGCAGGCACTGCCACTTTGAACGATGAGTGAACGGCATAGAATGAGCCACCTTCTTCAACGAGGTCGCAATCAATGAAATTCATCGGCGGCTCGCCAACGAAGCCCGCGACCCACTCATTGACCGGATGATTATAGATTTCTTGCGGCGTACCGAATTGCTGCAAGACACCATTATTCATCACTGCGATCCGATCAGCCATGGACATCGCCTCAAGCTGGTCATGGGTCACATAGATCATTGTCGTGCCGAGGCGGCGTTGCATGATTTTCAACTCACCACGCATGCGTGCACGCAATTTCGCATCCAAATGCGCAATCGGCTCGTCAAACAAAAAGAGCTTCGGCTCACGAACAATCGCGCGACCAATCGCCGTGCGTTGCTTTTGACCGCCCGACAA
>RFXE01000222.1 GCA_009921785.1 Alphaproteobacteria bacterium | reverse complement strand
GTCAAATTCATCTCAACCATTGAGGCGCGCTCCTTCTTTGTCATAGAAGACAGGGTCTGTGACTTTCACCGCGATATCACCCGAAGGCATCGGCACATAGAGTGTGTCACCGATGCGTGAACGACCAGCCGATACAACGGCCAGTGCGAATGTGCGGCCAAGCATGGCACTTTCATAAGATGAAGTGACATGGCCGAGCGCGGGCGTGCCGATTGGTACATTCGCATGACCAACAATTTGCGCGCCTTCTTCAAGCAGCACTTTCGGGTCGACGGGGAGAAGACCAACAAGCTGCTTGCGATCGGCTTTAACAAGATCAGGACGCGTGAGCGAACGCTTGCCAACAAAATCAGCTTTCGTCTTGCCGATCGCCCAAGCAAGACCAACATCATCCGGCGTCATCGTGCCGTCAGTCTCCTGACCGACAATGATGAAGCCCTTTTCCGCACGCAACACATGCATGGTTTCAGTGCCGTAAGCACATGCGTTATGTTTTTGTGCTTCCGCCCAAATCGCTTCCCACGCTGCCTGACCATAATCCGCCGGGACATTCACTTCATAACCAAATTCGCCGGTGAAGCTCATGCGGAAAAGCCGCGTTGGAACACCCCCGATTTTACCCATGCGCACGCTCATATGCGGCATGGCTTCATCCGAAAGATCAATGCCCTCGATCAAGGGCTTAAGGATGTCGCGCGCCTTTGGCCCCTGTACCGCAATCACCGCCCATTGTTCGGTGGTCGAGGTGATGTTGACTTTGAGATGCGGGAATTCGGTTTGCAGATAATCTTCCATGTGATTCATCACGCGCGGCGCGCCGCCCGTTGTGGTTGTCACATGGAACCGATCTTCCGCGATGCGGCCAACAACACCGTCATCCATCACGAAGCCCGCTTCATTGAGCATCACGCCATAGCGCAGACGCCCCACTTCAAGCTTCGACCACGGATTGGTGTAGAGGAGATTCATGAACTCCGCCGCGTCCGGTCCGACGACTTCGATTTTGCCAAGTGTGGAGGCATCGAAAACGCCTGCGGTTTCGCGTACCGTCTTACATTCGCGCAACACGGCCTGATGCATGTTCTCGCCCGCTTTGGCGAAATACCAGGCGCGTTTCCACAAGCCCACATCTTCGAACTTCGCGCCATGCGCTTCCGCCCATGCATGCGTTGGTGTTTTGCGCACGGGATCGAAGAGCTGGCCGCGTGAATGGTTCGCCATCGCACCGAAGCTGATTGGCGTGTAAGGCTGGCGGAAGGTTGTAAGACCTACTTCAGGAATTGTTTTGCCAAGCGCCTCAGAAGCAATCGCCAGCGCATTCATGTTGGAGAGCTTGCCTTGATCGGTAGCCATGCCATTTGTTGTATAGCGCTTCACATGTTCGATAGAGCGCATACCTTCGCGCGTGGCGAGCTTGATATCTTTCGCTGTGACATCATTCTGGAAATCGACAAAGGCTTTGACGCGACCCGCGTCATGCGGATGCGGGACCGCACCAAGGAAGCCACCTTGCGCATCAAGCACACCTGAAACAGTCACTTGATGTGCTTGTGCTTTAAACCCTGCTTTTGTGGCGGCATCAGCACCCGCAGCAAAACCATCAGCAAAAGCAGCGGCTAATGTTTCCGATCCTTTGCAAGCGCCCGCCGAACGCTCAGCTTGCACCGATGTGCCCGGAATGAAGATGTTGCGCGCCGCATCGAATGCGAGCTTACCGCGCGATTGCGAGAAGAGATGCACGGACGGCGTCCAGCCACCGCACATCAAAATCAAATCGCAAGGAACATCCTCTTCGCCATCCGTGCCGAGCTTTGACACGCGTGCGCTTTTAACACGCAGCGTACCTGTTGAACCCGTAATTGCAGTGCCCGTCTCAACACGAATACCGGCAGCGCGTGCCGCTGTCGGCAAGGCGCCGTTCGCTTCATGACGCAGATCGACAATGCGTTCGATCGTGACACCCGCCGCTTTCAAATCAAGGGCGGCTTGATAGGCGCTGTCATGTGCGGTGGCGACAACGGCACGACCACCCGGACGCACGCCATAGCGATTGGCAAAAATCCGCGCAGCATCGGCAAGCATAATACCCGGACGATCATTGTCCGGAAACACCAGCGGACGCTCATGCGCGCCGGTGGCAATCACCACTTCTTTTGCACGCACCTGCCACAAACGATCGCGTGGCAATTTTTTGTCGGGACTTGCGAGATGATCGGTCACGCGTTCAACGAGACCGACAAAATTTTGCGCGAAATAACCAAAGGCTTGCGTGCGCGGAAGCAACGTCACCGTGCCTGATTTGGTTTTCAATGTTTGAATGGTTTCAGCAACCCACTCGGTGGCAGACTTACCATCAATCGTCGCGTGAAGATCTGAGAGCAACGAACCACCAAGCTCTGCCTGTTCGTCACACAAGATGACACGAGCTCCAGTTTCAGCGGCGGTAAGCGCGGCTGAAAGACCGGCAGCACCCGCACCAATAACAAGCACATCACAATGCGCATAGCGCGACGCATAATGATCCGGATCGGCTGATGTTGGTGCAGTACCAAGACCGGCAGCGCGGCGAATGATTGGCTCATAAAGCTTCTTCCACGCAATGTTCGGCCACATGAAGGTCTTGTAGTAAAAACCCGCAACAAAAAGCGGCGATAAGACATTGTTGATCGCGCCAATATCGAAGGACAAAGACGGCCATGCATTCTGACTCTTCGCGACAAGCCCGTCATAAAGCTCGACTTGCGGCGCGCGCAAATTCGGCGTGTGCTTCGCGCCAACGCCAACGCTCACAAGCGCGTTGGGCTCATCCGAACCCGATGTGACAACGCCACGCGGGCGATGATATTTGAACGAGCGGCCCATGAGGTGCACGCCATTGGCAAGCAAAGCAGAGGCCAATGTATCGCCTTCAAAGCCTTTGTAGCTCTTGCCGTCAAAGGTGAACGTCAAAGGCTTGGTGCGATCAACGCGACCGGGGCGTGTTGTGCGTAAATGAAGGCTCATCGTGAAGCCTCCTTCTCGAATTGGGCGAGATCAACTTTGGGTTGACCTGCCGGATAGGTTTTCAGAATTTTGTCGCTCACCGTATCGCGCACGCAATTGAAGAAGCGCGCGCAGCCGGAAATGTGACGCCAGCGCTCGATGTGAAGGCCTTTGGGATTGGCGCGGAAATAGAGATACTCCGCCCATTCGTCATCGGTTGTTTTCATCGGATCGACGGGACGCGCGACATGCGCTTCGCCCGCGTAGCGGAATTCGAGTTCAGGACGTTCGCCGCAATGGGGGCAAGGGATCAATAGCATCTCACATACTCCCTTAA
>RFXE01000221.1 GCA_009921785.1 Alphaproteobacteria bacterium | reverse complement strand
CAAAGCGGCAGCCGTTCAATTGATCAAATTGTCCGGGCACAACACCGGGAATGGAGGGCAATACGCGACCCGTCGCACGCTCCGGCAGAGCGGCCAGAAGCGCGGCGGTATAAGGATGATGCGGATCACGGAAGAGGCCGCGTGTGTCCTGTTTCTCAACCTGTTGTCCCGCATATTGCACGACCACGCGTTCAGCGGTTTCCGCAACAACGCCCATATCATGAGTGATGAGCACAAGGCCCATGCCAGTCTCGCGCCGTAAACGCACGAGAAGATCAAGAATTTGCGCTTGGATGGTAACATCAAGCGCGGTTGTTGGTTCATCGGCAATGAGCAATTTTGGCTCGGACGCTAAAGCCATTGCGATCATCACGCGCTGGCTCATGCCGCCCGAGAGCTGATGCGGAAAGGCCGATAGACGTTTTTCAGGATCGGTAATGCCGACTTGTTCGAGCAATTCAATGGAGCGCTTTTTCTGTGCCTTTTTATCAAGACCGAAATGCGTCTTCAGCGTTTCGCCGATTTGAAAGCCGACCGTGAAGCACGGGTTCAACGATGTCATCGGCTCTTGGAAAATCATCGCGATGTCACGCCGCACAATTTTGCGGCGCGCTTCATCCGAGATTGTTAGCAGATCAAGGCCGTTAAACTCCATGCGATCTGCCGTAACGCTTGCGGTCCAGGGCAGAAGGCCCATCACTGCAAGCATTGCCACCGATTTGCCCGAACCGGATTCACCGACAATGGCGAGCACGTCATTGCTCTCGACAGCGAGATCAATGCCATCGACCGCTTTGAACGCACCATTGCGTGTGGCGAAAGAGACGGAGAGATTGCGAATATCGAGCAAAGCCATGATGTCAGCTCCGCCGTAATTTCGGATCAAGCGCATCGCGCAAGCCGTCACCGAAGAGATTGATCGACACGACCGAAATCAGAATCGCTAAACCGGGCAATGTTACGATCCACGGATTGGAGCGAATGAATTCGCGCGCATCGGCGAGCATCGCACCCCATTCAGGCGTTGGCGGTTGTGCACCGAGGCCCAAAAAGCCAAGTGCTGCGGCTTCAAGAATGGCGTTTGAAACACCAAGAGCGGCTTGCACAATCAAGGGCGCGAGGCAGTTCGGCAAAATCGTCACAAACATCAAACGAAGCGGACCGGCGCCTGCGACCTTTGATGCGATGATGTAATCCTTGCCCATTTCGGCGAGCGCAGAACCACGCACCAAGCGCACATAATTGGGGAGGTAAACAACCGACACGGCAACGATTGTATTCGTCAGACTTGGGCCAAGAATCGACACGACAAGAATAGCGAGCACCAGACTCGGGATCGACATGATGAGATCCATGATGCGCATCAGCACCGAGTCGACAACACCACCCAAGAAGGCGGCGATAAGACCGAGCACAATGCCGACGATCACGGAGACGATCATCACCGATAGACCGATGAACAGTGAAATCCGTGCACCAAAGATCAAGCGCGAGAGCATGTCGCGGCCCAGCGCATCGGTGCCGAGGAGATAATGCGGGTTGCCGCCTTCCGCCCAGATTGGCGGTAATTTTGTCATGCCGCGAAATTGTTCTGTTGCTGAATAGGGCGCGATCCATTCGGCGAAGAGCGCAAGCGTGATGATGATCAGCAAAATGATCAAACCACCGACCGCGCCGCGATTTTGCGAGAAGGCGCTCCAGAAATCACCCCATGGTGATGATGCTGTGTCTTTACGCGCCATGACGAATCCTCGGATTGATGGCCCCGTAAAGAACATCGATGAAGAGATTGATCAGGATCACAAGAAACGAGATCAACAAGATCCCGCCTTGCAAAATCGGGTAGTCGCGTCTGCCAATGGAGTCGATCAACCATTTACCAACGCCCGGCCATGAGAAAATCGTTTCCGTGAGGACGGCACCGGCAAGTAACCCGCCGACTTGTAATCCGATCACGGTGACTACGGGAATGAGCGCGTTGCGCAACGCATGGAGTGTGATAACGCGAAATTCGGACAGGCCTTTCGCGCGCGCGGTGCGCACATAATCTTCGCTTAACACTTCGAGCATTGAGGAGCGCGTCATGCGTGCAATCACCGCAAGCGGCACGGTACCCAACACAATCATCGGTAACACGAGATGATGGAGCGTTGATGCAAACGCACCTTTTTGATCCGACAACAAAGAGTCAATCAGCATGAAGCCGGTCGGCGCGTCGAAATAATATTTGATCATGTCGATGCGGCCGGAAACCGGCGTGAGGCCCCAACCTTCTGAGACGAGCATGATGAGCAATAGGCCCCACCAGAAGATCGGCATGGAGAAGCCAGCAACGGCCGCGCCCATCAGCGTGTGATCAAACCAACTGCCGCGTTTCACAGCGGCGATAACACCCGCAGGAACACCCAACACAACGGCGAACAACATACCGGCAAAGGCGAGTTCAAGCGTTGCGGGGAAGAGAGTCAAAAATTCTGTAAGGACTTTTTCATTGCTCGATAGAGACACGCCAAAATCGCCATGCAGCAAATGCCAAACATAATCGAGAAATTGTTTCCACACGGGCTGATCAAGACCAAGCTCATGGCGGAAATAAGCGAGACGTTCGGGTGAAATCCCATGTTCGCCCGTGCGCACTTCAACGGGGTCACCCGGCACGAGGCGGATCGCGATGAAGGTCACGAACATCAACGCGACGAAAGTGGGTAGCGTTAGAAATAAACGTCGCAGGATGAATTTGATCATGGGAAGCGGATTATCCTGCCTGTCGTCTTTTTTTTATAAGAAATTATTCTCCCCCTCTCCCTATTGGAAGAGGGGGAGAACGATAGCGCTTACTTCACATCGACGCCTTGGAATTCATGGCTGCCGAAGGGGCTCTGCTTGTAGCCGGTGACTTCTGCACGCATCGCTTCAAACACGATCGAGTGACCGATCTTCATGTCTGGCGCTTCTTCGTGCTCGATGACCTGCATTTCTTCATAGAGCTTGGTGCGCTCTTTGATGTCCGAGAGGCTCTTGGCCTTGTTCAGACGGTCATCATACTCCTTGTTGCACCACTTGGTGACGTTCAAGCCACCCTTTGATGCCGCGCAACCGCGCAGGAAGAAGAAGTTATCAGGATCGCCATTGTCCCCGGTCCAGCCAAGCTGACCCGTCATGTGCTCACCCTTCTGCATGCGCTTGCGATACTCACCCCACTCATAGGTAACGAGTTTCGCGTTGACGCCGATCTTGGCCAGATCCGCCTGCATCATTTCGGCCATACGCTTTCCGTTTGGATTGTATGGACGTTGAACAGGGAGATACCAGAGATCGATTTCAAGCGGC
>RFXE01000023.1 GCA_009921785.1 Alphaproteobacteria bacterium | reverse complement strand
AAATCAACGATCTCGCGTTTGATGTTCCGCTTTTATGAGCCGCAGGCCGGCCGCATTTTGATCGATGGTCAGGATATCGGCGATGTAAAGCAAATCAGTTTGCGCGCGGCCATTGGTATGGTGCCGCAAGATACGGTGCTTTTTAACGATACGATTTATTACAATATTCGTTATGGCCGTTGGGATGCGTCGCATGAAGAAATCGTCGCGGCTGCAAAACTCGCGCAGATCGATGACTTCATCAAGTCCTTGCCGGATGGCTATGACACAAATGTTGGCGAACGCGGCTTGAAGCTTTCAGGTGGCGAAAAGCAGCGCGTTGCCATTGCGCGAACCATTTTGAAAGGCCCGCCGATTCTCTTGCTTGATGAAGCAACGTCAGCACTTGATAGTTTCACTGAACGTGAAATTCAGAACGCGCTTGAAGCGGTCTCGCGCGGGCGGACGACGCTCGTCATCGCGCATCGGCTTTCAACCATTATCAATGCGGATGAAATCCTTGTTCTCGAAAAAGGCCGGATTGCCGAACGCGGTCGCCATCAGACCTTGCTTGATAAAAAGGGCATCTATGCCGAATTGTGGCAACGCCAACGTGAGGCGGCCGAAGCCCTTCAAACCCTCGAGAAAACGGGTGAAACATTGACCGAGCCCGTTCTTCTGGCCAATAAGGGGTAAGGGCAGGGTGCCCCGTTCGGGACAGTGTGATGTCGATTTTGGATTCGGTTAAGAAGCAGCTCGTTCCCATCCACCGCGAGGGATGGCCCTTCATTGCCGTTTTTGCGGTTGTGGCCAATCTTCTGGCCTGGATCTGGTCGCCACTCGGCTGGATTGGCGGCATTTTGACTGTTTGGTGCATTTATTTCTTCCGCGATCCGGTCCGTACGGTGCCGGTGGGCGAGGGGCTTGTCATTTCTCCTGCCGATGGTCGTGTCTCGATGATTGTCGAGGCGGTGCCGCCGCCGGAGCTCGGCCTGTCCGATGAGCCGATGACACGGATCTCCATTTTCATGAATGTGTTCAACTGCCATGTGAACCGCGTTCCGGTTTCCGGCACGATTGAAACCATCGCCTATCGTCCCGGTCTCTTTCTCAATGCCGAACTCGATAAAGCGAGCGAGGATAATGAGCGCAACGCGATCATCGTGAATACAGGACGCGAGCGTTTCGGTGTTGTGCAGATCGCCGGATTGATTGCACGCCGCATTGTCGGTTTTGTTGAAGAAGGTGATCGTCTCTCTGTGGGTGAACGTTTCGGCTTGATCCGTTTTGGTTCACGCGTCGATGTCTATTTGCCTGATGACTATCATCCGCTTGTGGGCGTTGGACAAACAACAATTGCGGGTGAAACAGTGATTGCGTCACGCGATGATGCGTCTAGTGAACGTCATTTTCAAAATCTATGACCGATCTTTTTCCACCCTTCGAGCCCGATAAGGATCCGCGTCCGCGCCGCTTCAATGCGGTGCCCTTACGCGTTCTCATTCCTAATCTCGTGACGCTCTTATCGCTCTGCGCGGGGCTGACCGCCATCCGCTTCGCTTATGAAGGGCAATTGCGCTCTGCCTTGCTTGCCATTCTCGTTGCCGCGATTTTCGATGGGCTTGATGGACGTATCGCGCGTTTGCTTAAAGGCACATCACGCTTTGGTGCCGAGCTTGATAGTCTCGCCGATTTTCTAAGCTTCGGCGTATCACCGGCGATCATTCTTTATATCTATGGTCTCAATGAATTGAATTCGATCGGTTGGATTACGGTCATTCTGTTCTCGTCGGCGTCAGCTCTTCGGCTCGCGCGATTTAATGTGATGATTGATGATCCGGCGCGCCCCGAATGGCAGAAGAATTTCTTTATTGGCATTCCCGCGCCCGCTGGTGCGCTTACGGGCTTATTGCCTGCCTATCTGCTTGAATTAGGTCTTACAGTGCCCCCCGGCTTTGCTGCGGTTGAGGCAGCCTATATTCTCTTTATCGCTTTTATGATGGTGAGCCGCATTCCAACCTATGCCGGAAAAACATTCGGCAGCCGTGTGCCGCGCGAATGGGTCTTGCCGCTATTTGTCATCGTGATTGCGGTAGTGGCTTTGCTTGTGACCTATACATTCCAATTTCTTGTCGTCACGACTCTTATCTATCTCTTGTTGATTCCGATTGGGTTTAGGCGATATCGCGCGCTTGAGCGGCTGCATCGGAATGCGGGGGCACATCCTTAAGGGTTTTGGCCCTGACGAGGGATGGTTCACAAATGGCGTGGTTTCGTTTAGGGTCCGCCGCTCTTGAGGGGGTCGGCCCCGTCGCGGCGCCCCACTGATTGAAGGTTTAGGATGGCTAAAGAAGAAGTTCTGGAATTCCCCGGCGTGGTCACGGAATTGTTGCCGAATGCGATGTTTCGCGTTCAGCTCGAAAATGACCATGAAATCATCGCCCATACGGCGGGCAAAATGCGCAAGAACCGCATCCGTGTCTTGGCGGGTGACAAGGTTCTGGTTGAAATGACCCCTTATGATTTGACCAAGGGTCGCATCACCTATCGCTTCAAATAAGCCCGGACGCGGTTTAGCCTCTCGTCCGGCATATCCTTTTTTGAACAGGATCGTCCGTGGCAACCCCGGCGCTCATTCTCGCTTCAGCTTCTCCGCGTCGCCTCGATCTTCTGCGTCAGATCGGGGTTGAACCGAGTCATCTGATGGCGGCCTCTATCGATGAGACGCCGCTGAAAGGTGAATTGCCGCGCGTTCATGCGATCCGCTTGGCGCGTGAAAAAGCGGAAGCGGTTTTGGCCAAGCCTGAAACCTCAGCTCTCGCCGAGCCCTTTGTTGTGTTGGCAGCGGACACGGTTGTGGCAGTCGGTCGAAGGATTTTACCGAAAGCCGAAACGGAAACCGAGGCGCGCGCCTGTCTTGCGCTTTTATCGGGACGGCCGCACCGTGTTCATACGGCAGTGGTGGTCGCGAAAGCTGATGGAACACGTCGCCTGCGCCATGTGGAAACGCGCGTGGGCTTTAAGCGATTGTCACACGAAGAGATCGAAACCTATATCGCCTCCGGCGAATGGCAGGGCAAAGCCGGTGGTTACGCCATTCAAGGCCTAGCAGCTGCCTATATTGATTTCATTTCCGGGTCTTACTCAGGCGTTGTTGGCTTGCCGCTTTATGAGACCGCGCAACTATTGGGCAGTGTCGGCCTTGTCGCAAAGAGGGCGTCATGACCGAATCACCGGAGCGCGATGCGGCGGGAAAAGTCGTCATGCTCGGCCGTTGCCCCAATTGCAGCAAGCGCGCTGTGCTCGATTATCGTCCTTTTTGCTCGAAACGCTGCGCCGATCTCGATCTCGGGCGTTGGCTCTCGGGGGACTATGCGATTCCAGCGGTCGAGAGTGATGATCCGGATGACGAAGATCATGCTCCGGGTAGCCCTGACAAATTTTGACGTAATTGATGTTCAAACTACGGGCTGACAGTCGGTCGGCCCAAAAATTTCAGGTTGTATATCTAACATTTTCATCCTGAAGTTGTATGATCCGTCCATGGTCGCGTGTGGATTGGGTCTCTATCGCAATGTTGAAAAGCGTAACTCTTAAATCGATTTTATCAGTCGCCGCAGTTCTGATGGCATTGGCTTTTGCGAGCGTACCGCTTGATCGCGCGCAAGCAGGCGAAAATCCGCCATGGAAATTGTGCTTCTCGCCTGATGGCCGTTGTTCGTCGCTTATTCTTGAAGCGATTTCCTCGGCGCGCGATAGCGTGCGCGTTCAGGCTTATAGTTTTACCGCGCGTCCGATTGCGGAAGCGCTTATTGAAGCGCGGCAACGCGGCGTTGATGTGGCGGTCATTGTCGATAAGAGCCAGACTTCAGAACGCTATTCGGTGATCGCGCTTTTGAATGAAGCGGGCATTCCGCTCTATGTCGATTATTGCTGCGCCATTGCGCATAATAAAGTGATGGTTATCGACGGTAAAAAGGTTGTTACGGGATCATATAATTTTACAAAAGGCGCTGAAGAAAAAAACGCCGAGAATCTTCTCGTGATTGACGACGCCGTCATGGCGAAAGCCTATCTCGAGAATTGGACGGTTCATCGCGACGGTGCGCGCGTTTTCGCGGCAAAATAATTTATCGCGCTTCGTGCACCGTTTTGGCGACAAGGTCATAGAAATCTTTAGCGAAACGTTCGGGCTGACCCAGTGGGCGCTCTTTGATCTGCCGCCGTAATGCGCTGCGCAGATAAGTTCGTCTTTTGGTATCTTGTGCCAAGGTCACGGCTTTCTTTACATAATCATCAAATGTAAAGGCCGCGAGATCACCAAGCCCCGCATTGGAAAGATTCGAATAACTCAACCGTTCAAAAAAGGCGGTGCCAACGAGCGTGATCACAGGCACGCCCATGAAAATCGACTCGCATGTTGTTGTGCCTCCTGTTTGCGGGAACGTGTCGAGCGAAATATCCATTTCATTATAGTAACGCATATGTTTGCCACGCACGGATTCAAACAAGATGCGATCCGCCGCGACGCCCTCATCGACAAAGGCTTTGGTCATAAATTCTCGAAAGGCTGCCGCGCCCGCCTCTGGCCTCACAAACAGAAATTTTGACCCCGGTACTTCTTTCAATACACGCGCCCAGGTCGATAAAACTTTCGGGCTATATTTGTAGGGATTATTCGCTGTGCCGAAGGTGATATAGCCTTTGCGCGCCGAGGGGATCACGGGAAGAATTTCTTCCGCCTCATTAAAACCTAGCCGCCCCATCGCGACCCAACTCTTGGGCATCTCAAAAGGCCGCTCAATGAGCAGTGCGGGATCGGGTGGATTAATGAAGGGGTCAACGAGAATATAATCGATGCTTTCAAGGCCTGCGGAATGGGGATAGCCGAGCCAACTTGCCGTCAACGGCGCGGGAGTCCACGCCATGACTTCGAGTTTATTCATGTCGGTGGAGCTGCCAAGCTCGAACAACATATCGAGCTTATCATTGGCAATCAGTTCGGCTGCGTCGCGATCGGCAATCGCTTTATGCCAGCGAAAGTGATCAACGCGGCTCGCGATATAGTTTTGAATGGGATCAGGATCATGCCGGCACCATGAATAGCAGTAGACCTCGAATTTATTCCGGTCGATAAAGTCAAAGAGCGGCATAGCGAAATAGCTGACGGGATGATGCCGTAAATCGGACGACATGATTCCCAGTCTGATTTTATCGCGGCCTTTTATAAGTGCGGGTTTGGGAAGCGGATTGAGTTTGGTTTTGGCGAGCTCGATATTCCCCCAGATCCGATGTTGTTCGAGAATTTCATAACGGTCTTCATCCGTCTCGACGCGTGCGAGATGGTAATGCAAGGCGTCATGAAGACTTTCATTTGCCCAGCCTCGCCCAAGATCACGAAAGCTCCCTAAGGTTTTGACAATATCAAAGCGCCCCATGCGCACGAGAATATTGCGCGCCATGCGCACGAATCGTGAGGGAAGGGGCCCGAGCGTTAAAGCCTTTATTACGGCTTCATAACCGGCTTGGATATGATCGGCCTCAACACCATAGCGCGAGCGATCAAGACTATTAGCGTAATTCATCCAATAAATCGCATTGTCGGGCTTTAACTCAACCGCACGGAGATAATGTTTGTTGCCGCGTTCGCGATCAAACCGCGCAATTGTTTCTGCCAATTGGAAATGGGCCCAATCATCATCAGGCTTTTCCTCTAGCTGGCTGAGCAGATAATTTTCCGCTTCTTTAAAACGCCCTGCACGGCGATAGACCATAATGCGCGCCTCAATCAGGCGATGTTCGTTGGGGAGTGCTTTAACCGCCGCTTCAACGGCTTTGATGGCTTCGTCATGGCGTTCAAAATCAGAATCCGCTTTGATTCGATCAATCCACGCGGCAACATCCTTCGGGTTCAGGTGGACCGCCGCATTGAAATGGATCAGTGCCTCTTGAAGTTGCCCTTTCTGCAGGTAGGCATTTCCCAGAAACCGTTCGGCAGAAGAATCCTTTGGGTCCGCAGCTTTGAATATCAAGGCAGACTCAATAGCCTCATCACTGCGTCTCAACTCAACAAGCAGAAGTGTCTTATTGGCGATCGCTGCCGTTGCCGATTTGTCAGATTTGTAAGCGGCGTCGAAAAATTCAATTGCTTCGCTCCATTTGCGAAGACGTTTAGCCGCAATGCCGGAAAGATTGAGAAGCTCTGTATCTTTTTTATAAAGCGTGAGTGCTTTGGAGAGATGCGCGCTCGCGTCGCCCGGACGACCGAGTTGCAACAACATGCGCGCGAGGTGGAATGACGCCAGGCGCCCCTCTTTGGGCGGCTTTTTACCTTTGCTTTCTAACCAACGGCCTAATTTTTTAATCGCATCATCACGTTGGCCCTTGGATTCAAGCGCAAGGGCGTCTTGTATAATCGCCATGTCTCACCCGGTTTTGGTTGCCGGACTTGACCTAAGGTAAATTGATTAAAAAGTCCAAAATGAAAGGGCTGCGGTTGCATCAAAGGCCGCGTAAATTTTTAGGCTTTTGTTAGAAATTTGATGAGGCCTGCGGTTGAGCCATTGAGGTGTGGGTCGCTTTTCTTGCCCTTCACGAGCGGTAACAGGCTGGTGGCAAGTTCTTTGCCCAATTCAACGCCCCATTGGTCGAAGGCATTGATACCGAACACGGCCGCCTCGACAAAGACGCGGTGCTCGTAAAGTGCGATCAATGCGCCGAGTTGGGCGGGGTCGAGTTTTTCATAGGCAAGGGTGATTGATGGCCGATTGCCCGTGAATACGCGATGTGGTGCCAATGATTTAGCAGTGTCCGGCGATATGCCGCGGGCGATGAGTTGCGCGTTGGCATCCTCTTCCGTACGGCCGATCAACAAAGCCTCCGACTGCGCGAGGCAATTGGCAACGAGTAATTCATGGTGATCTTCAAGATCGGCGCGTTCACGCTTGGCCGCAATCAGAAATTCAACGGGAATGATGTCGGTTCCTTGATGCAGCAATTGAAAAAATGCGTGCTGCGAATTAGTGCCGGGTTCACCCCAAACAATCGGACCCGAAGGCTTCGTTAACACAGAGCCATCAAGCGCCACGCGCTTCCCATTTGATTCCATATCGAGCTGTTGCACATAGGCCGGAAAGCGCGCGAGGCGTTGATCATAGGGAATCAATGCGCGTGTCGGATAATCGCAGATCATGCGATGCCAAATACCGATGAGCCCGAAGAGGGCGGGTAAATTTTGATCAAGCGGCGCATTCACGAAATGCTCATCAAGCACACCTGCACCATCGAGAAATTCTTCGAAATTTTTTGAACCAAACGCGATGGCCAACGGCAAACCGATGGATGACCAAATCGAATAGCGTCCGCCAACCCAATCCCAGAAGCCAGTGATCCGATCAGCGCGCACGGGAAAATCGACGGCCTTGTCGAGCGCCGTTGTAACCGCCATGAAATGATCAGCGACCGCGTGATCACCCAAACGCTCCGCAATGAAACGCCGTGCCGAATGAGCGTTTGTCATGGTTTCAATAGTTGTGAATGTTTTTGACGCGATGATGAAGAGTGTTGTTGCGGGATCAAGATCAATCAAGGTGTCGGCCAGATGGGCGCCATCAACATTGGAGACAAAATGCAAGCGTGGACCGTCATGCCATGGTGCCAGCGCCGCGGTTGCCATGGCCGGGCCAAGATCCGAGCCGCCGATGCCGAGATTAACAATATCTGTAAAGGCGCGACCAGTTGATCCTGATATTTTTCCGCTGCGTACACCTTCGGCAAGCGCAAACATTTTTTTACGCTCGGCCATGATATCCACCATGATATTATGGCCATCGAGCAAGAGAGGACTCTGATCGCGTCTGCGCAGAGCCGTATGAAGCACGGCGCGATTTTCAGTTTTATTGATACGGTCACCGCGAAACATCGCATCGCGTTTTGCTTCAAGTTCAACCTCGCGTGCTAAATCGAGAAGAAGATCAAACGCTTTTTCATCAATCGCGCTTTTTGAGAAATCGAGAAGCATGCCATCGTGATGCCGTGAGAACTCAGCAAAGCGATTTTGATTGGCTTTGAATAGATCTTTGATTGGGCGCGTCTTGACCGTCTGCCAATGCGTCGAAAGCTGATCGAAAATACTATTTAAGCGCGTGGTCATCACAGGGTCTTTCGCCTTGAAATCAGGCGGTGACCATAGACCGCCTGTCACTTTGGGCAAAGCGGGGTTGCGCGCGATCCCCTTGATCTTTCGGTATAATCGGGGCTCACTTTCAAAAAGTTGGTGGTGTAGAAGGGGCTTAGGCCTGATGTCCTTGTCGATTGGACGCATTGAAGCGCGTTATGCCGCTCTGCCGGAGGGGTTTTTTGCCGCGCTTCCGCCGACCCCGGTTGCCGCCCCGCGTCTGATTGCGTTCAACGAATCACTTGCCGCTGAATTGGGTCTCTCGGTTGAAGGCCTCCCGTCCGAAGCGCTCGCGCGTCTCTTTGCGGGAAATGACATTCCTGAAGGCGCTTTGCCGATTGCCGTCGCCTATGCCGGCCATCAATTTGGAAGCTTCGTGCCGCAGCTTGGTGATGGCCGTGCCATTCTTTTGGGCGAGATCCGTGATCAGTCCGGCCGTCTGCGCGATATCGCGTTCAAAGGCTCAGGCCGCACACCCTATTCGCGTGGTGGAGATGGGCGCGCCGCACTTGGCCCCGTCTTGCGTGAATATATTGTGAGCGAAGCGATGTATGCGCTGGGCGTGCCGACGACTCGCGCGCTTGCCGCTGTATTAACGGGTGAACGCGTGCTGCGTGAGCAGGGGCCGCTGCCTGGTGCGGTCTTCACGCGTGTGGCTGCAAGTCATTTACGTGTAGGCACGTTTCAATTTTTTGCGGCGCGTGAGGACCAAGACTCATTGCGCGCACTTTTGTCTTTCGCGATTGATCGGCATGATCCCGAAGCGAAAGACGCTTCCAATCCCGCTCTCGCTTTTTTAAGGGGTGTGATCGAACGCCAAGCGCACTTGATTGCACGCTGGATGGGGCTTGGTTTTGTTCATGGGGTAATGAACACTGATAACATGACCATATCTGGTGAAACGATTGATTACGGCCCCTGCGCGTTTATGGAAGCCTATGATCCTGCAACCGTCTTCAGTTCCATCGATCAATTCGGGCGTTATGCCTATGGACGACAAGCCGCGATTGCACAATGGAATCTCGCCCGTCTTGCCGAAGCGCTTTTGCCTTTGATTGATGAGGATGAAGAACGTGCGGTCAAACTCGCATCGGAAGCAATCTCAGGCTTCGCCCATCATTTCCACAAAGCCTATGATGACGTGATGCGAATGAAATTAGGTCTCTTGAAAAAAGACGAGGATGATACTGATCTTGTCGCCTCGCTCTTATTGCGAATGCAGCAGAAGCAATCTGATTTCACTTTGACCTTCCGCGCTTTTGCAGAGGCGGTTGCGCCCGATGGCGAGGGCGCTTTGCGCTCTCTTTTAGGCGGTGATGACATTGCGGACCAGTTGATTGCGCGCTGGCGTGAGCGCCTTCTTCGTGAAGACGTCTCGTCATCCGATCTCGTAGCGCGGATCAAATCGTCTAACCCCAAACGCATTCCGCGCAATCATCGCGTGGAGGAAGCGATCCAGGCGGCGATTATGACGAATGATTTTGAACCCTTTCATCGATTGAATCGCGCGTTGCAAAATCCCTATGCGGATGATCCCGCTTATGTGGCGTATGAAGCCCCCGCTGCACCGGACGAGCGTGTGCGTGTCACCTTTTGCGGGACGTAATTGGGGCCGCTTCTGTCATCCCCTTGATGAGGTCGCGCGCCTGTGTAAGGTAGGCCCCGAAATCAAAAGCCGGTTCGGCTTGCCGTTTTCTGATCGATTTGAGGAGTGATACCCGATGCAAACTGCTTTCGCCCCCCTTCGCGCCTTTGCCGCGCGGCCGAGCCTCGCCCGCGATGCGGTCTTGGTTGTGCTCGGATCGGTGCTTCTGGCGATCTCGGCCAAAGTGCAGGTGCCGTTCTGGCCCGTGCCGATGACCATGCAAACCTTTGTCGTCTTGATGCTCGGCGCGCATGCGGGGCTTCGTGTCGCCGCGCCAACTGTTGCGCTCTATCTCATCGAAGGCGCGGTCGGTCTGCCGGTGTTCTCGACGGGCGCGGGTCTGGCTTTCATGGCGGGCCCAACAGGTGGTTACCTCGCAGGCTTCTTGCTCTCGGCGCTGTTCGTGTCCTTCGCCTTCGCGCGCGGCTTCAACCGCAATATTGCAACAACCTCTTTGATCATCCTGCTCGGTGATATCGTGATTTTGGGTTTGGGCTTTTCGTGGCTCTCAACCTTGATTGGCGTTGAAAAGGCATTCGCGGTTGGCGTGTTGCCCTTCCTGCCCGCAGAAGCTTTGAAGATTGCACTGACGATTGCATCGGTTCAGTTGGCAAAGCGTCGCGTCACTTCGGACGACGCAGCATAATCACGGCGCATTATTGGCGCGGCGCGCGAAAGCGCGATCCATCGCGCCTGTGCGACTCGTAAGCCAAGGAAAATGGCCGTAGCGGAACGAGAGTTCCTCTGCGGCCTTTTCATACGGGGCGCCTTCAACAAAACGTCGATAAAGCGCGGACGCAAGACCTGAGCGATCCGCGCCGCCTTCGCAATGAATGAGCAAAGGTTTTTGCGCATCGCGCATGGTGGTAATCAAAAGATCGAGTTTGGTGTCATCCGGCTCTTCATTCGCCGAGAGCGGCAAATCGATATAGGTCACGCCGCGCCTTTGCGTCGTCGCCCGCTCCGCATCATACCATGCCGCGTTTTGTTGTGATCCGCGCAGATTGATTACCGTTTTGATTGCATGCTCTTCAATGACGGTTTCAAATGCCGCGGTTGAGAGCTGCGCGGAACGATAGACTTCGTGTGTTCCGATCTGGTGGATATTGCCACTTAAGCGCAAATAAGCAGCCCATCCGATTGCGCCGCTTGCGGGCAGGGCAACGAGAATGCCGATGACGAGCGCCGCGCGTTTGATAAAGTGTTTTGCGGTTTCCGTGATGATCACGCTTTGAACACTTCTTTTGAAAGCGTCACCGTTTCGAGAAAATCCCAATCCAAACTCACGCCAATGCCTAAGCCTTGCGGCACAGGCATTGTGCCTTTCTCGGTCTCGAGTTTTTCATGAATGATGTCGCGCGGAAAATAACGGCTCGCGCTTGACGTATCACCGGGCTTTTTGAAATTGCGCAATGTTGAAAGGTGAATGTTATGCGCGCGGCCAATGCCTGATTCCAGCATGCCACCACACCATACCGGAACGGAAAATGATTCAGCCAAATCATGAATGCGGATCGCTTCACCATAACCGCCAACGCGCCCGACTTTAACATTGATTACGCGTGTTGCGTCCGTTGTCATCGCTTTACGTGCATGTGCTGCGGTTCGAATGCTTTCATCAAGACAAATCGGCGTGATGATTTCTTTTTGGAGCGTTGCATGATCATGTAAATCATCATGCGCCAGAGGCTGCTCGATATAATCCATCCGGAAACAATCGAGCGCGCGCATCACATTCATATCGCCAAGCGTATAGGCGCTGTTGACATCGACGCTCAAAGGGCAATCGGGAAACCGTGCACGGATTGCTTCAACGATTTTGACATCATGGCCCGGCATGATTTTCAATTTGATGCGCTTATAACCTTTGTCGAGATGTTCCTGTGTTTTCGCAATCGTCTCTTCAAGCGGCATAATGCCGAGTGACACACCGACATTGACGCGATCACCGGAGCCACCGAGATAGGTTTGCAAAGGCAGCTTGAGACTCTTCGCGAAGAGATCATAAAACGCCATCTCTACAACAGCCTTCGTCATATAATGGCCGCGCCACGGCGAGAGAATGGGCTCTAACGCGTGCGGATGCTCAAAGCGTTTCCCGACAATCTGTGGCAGATAGACTTCGCGCAATAATACCATGCCGCTCGCAATTGTTTCCTCGAGATAATCAGGCAGAGGATCAACCACGCTTTCCGCATAGGCTTCCAATCCTTCGCCGCGCAGAATGAGCAGCGGAAATGTTTTATCATGCATCGTGCCGGTTGAAATCGTGAAGGGCTTTAACAGAGGCAAACGCACGATGCGCAATTCAGCTTCTTCAATTTTAATTCCGCGCATGGTTTCTTGTCTCCACGATTTCGTCATGCCCGCCCTTGTGGCGGGCATCCACGACTGATTTTAGAACCGCAGCCTTATATCTCAAATCGTGGATGGCCGGTACAAGCCCGGCCATGACAACTCAAGGAAGAAACCGCTTCCATACAGTCGAAGATGCGTATTCCGTTACGCGTCAACTCTGCCATTGACGTTCGCGCTTACAGATCAGCGGGAGCCGAGGCGGACAGGGTGGGTCCGGGAACTGAACCGCTTGACAGGCGGGGGCTCTCTTGGCAGAAAATTATTTTCACGGATAGGGAGTCGGGGTTTCCCGGGCCTCTTTCCGCTCTCGCTAGGGGTGCTGCGTCGAGGGCCTTCGGGTCGGTCGGAGCGGCTGAGAACAAACCCTCCGAACCTGAATGAGGTAATCCTCGCGCAGGGAAGCACAACGAATTACCGGCACTTGCCGGTCGCTTCGGACAAGCTTTCCTGCCATCGCGATCAAAAAGGACGATCAAAATGGCAGTTTCCGACCAAAATTCTGCAATATCTATCCCCGCCCATGAGCGCGTCTTCGGCTTTCGTGACCAAATGGCGCTGTGGTTCAGCCTCGGCGTCGGCCTGCTTGTTATGCAAGTGGGCGCGTTTCTCATGCCGGGCTTGAGCCCCGGACTCGCCGCGCTTGCAATTCTCGTTGGATCCGTTCTCGGCGCCTTTATTCTGGCGATGACTGCCAAGCTCGGCCAAGAGACGGGACAATCCTCCGCTGGTATCATTGAGCTCGGCTTTGGTTCCGCCTTCGGCAAAGTGCCGATCATTCTGAATGTCATTCAGCTCCTTGGCTGGACGGCCTTTGAAATCGCGATAATGCGCGATGGTACCGTGGCTGTGGTCAAGCAATGGCTCGGCTTTGAAGGAACGATGCCCGCTCTGATCGCCACTATTCTTTGGGGCGGCATTTTGTTGCTGCTGATGTTGGGGTCGATGACAAGTCTCGTGCGACAATTCTTATCGCGCATCGGCTTGCCGCTCGTTGTTATCTCGCTACTCTGGCTTACTTATGTCTTCGTGTCCGCTTCAAGCGCTAAAGGCTGGAGCACATTGTTTGCGACAACGGGCACGGGCGAGATGGGCTTCTGGTCCGGCGTTGATCTCGTCATCGCTATGCCGATTTCATGGCTACCGCTTGTTGCCGATTACGCCCGTTATGGCCGCTCTGCGAAGGGTTCATTCGGTGGAACATTTATCGGTTATGTGATTGCGAATATATGGTGCTATGCGCTGGGTGTTCTCGTTATTCTTAATCAACCGAGTGATGATCTTGTCACCGGTTTATTGCTCGCGCAATTCGGCTTGATCGCACTCTCGCTGATTATTCTCGATGAGCTTGATAATGCCTATGGTGATCTTCATTCGGGGTCGGTCAGTTCCGAGCGTCTCATTTCTGGTTTCTCACTCAGAACGCGCGGGATTATTTTAGGTGTTGTGTCGATCGTTATCGCGAGTGCGATTGATATGCATGCGATAGAGCCGTTCCTTCTCTATCTCAGCTCTG
>RFXE01000220.1 GCA_009921785.1 Alphaproteobacteria bacterium | reverse complement strand
TCGAACGCTCTACCAGCTGAGCTATCGAGGATCACCTGAGGGGAGCGGATACATCAGACAGGACCTCGGATGCAAGAGGAATCGGCCTCCATTTTCGACAGTTCCCGCGCTATTCGACCAAATAACTGCCACAACCCATTAAAGTTATGGTTTTGAGATCAAATTGATTGACCCGGCGCGGAGAGTATCTGTATCTGTCCGGCGTCGACCGACACGGGGCCTCGTGGCGGAGTGGTTACGCAGAGGACTGCAAATCCTTGTATCCCGGTTCGATTCCGGGCGAGGCCTCCATAAATTTCCGGTTAGTTTGTAACCGTTGGTCGTATTTTGCGTTGGTTTAGCCGGCTTCTTACGGCTCGTTCGAAGTTAAACTGCATAAAAATAGCGTTTTTGCCTCCGGTTCCTTGCGGATCGCGATGCGACTCTCATATAGAAAAAGCGTTAACCATATTCGTTCCCTCATATCCGGTATTGTAATCATGACCTTCTCGCGTCCGTTTTTGGCCTCTGTCGCCGTGCTCGCGTTGACCCTTTCATCGGGGCTCGTTCGCGCCGAGACGATCGAAACGGCTCTTGCCCGGGCTTATGCTTCTAATGCCGATTTGAACGCGCAGCGGGCAAGTGTACGGGCTACCGATGAGCAAGTGCCGCGCGCTAAATCGGGATATCTGCCGACCCTGTCGGCGTCCGCGCAGGGCGGTAAAGAGAGCCAGACTTATAATGGTGCGGATACCAATTTAACGCCACGCGGATTTGGTCTGACTCTTAAACAGAATCTTTTTAATAGTGATCGCACAGCCAATCAGATTGGCGCCGCTGAAGCGGGTGTGCTTGCTGCGCGGGCTGGACTACGCCAATCCGAACAGACCGTTTTATTGAATGCCGCGACGCAATATATGAATGTTGTGCGCGATGAAGCGGTGGTTCGGTTACGCACAGCGAATATCGGCGTTCTGAAAGAGCAATTGCGACAGACCCAAGATCGGTTTCAAGTAGGTGAAGTAACCCGCACTGATGTGGCTCAAGTTGAAGCCCAGCTTGCCGCTGCGGAAGCAGAGCTTTCGAATGCAGAGAGTAGCCTCGCTGTCAGCCGTGCAGCCTATGGCCAAGTGATTGGCAATGAGCCTGTTGATTTGGCCGATGCCGACCCTGTTTCAAAGGGTCTGCCTTCCAGTTTGAAAGATGCGTTGGGTGCTGGGGAGTCTTCGCATCCGCAATTGCAGGCGGCGCGCCATGCCGTCGAAGTAGCGGAAGCGACGGTGAAATATACTGAAGCTGAGTTAAAGCCGAGCGTTGATCTGCAAGGCTCCGTGTCGCGAAATTGGGATTATAAATCCGTCAATGACGAAATAACCGACACGAAACTCTTAGGCGTCCTTTCGGTTCCTTTGTATGAGGCAGGCGAAGTGAGTGCGCGTGTACGCGCAGCCAAAGAAGTTCTTGGTCAACGCCAATTGGAAGCGGATAGCGCACGTTTAGCAGTGCGCTCGGCCATTGCGGGCGCATGGAGCCAGTTTGAAACGGCGAATGCCCGTTTAAAATCCGCGAAGGCTCAAATTGCCGCAGCTGAAATTGCGCTCAATGGCGTGCGTGAAGAAGCCAAAGTGGGACAGCGCACGACGCTTGATGTTTTGATCTCAAGCCAGAACTTGCTTGCCGCTCAGGTTAATCTTGTGTCGGCCCAGCACGATCGTGTTGTTTCGTCCTATCAAGTCTTGGCATCGGTTGGCCGTTTGTCGGCTTCGGGTCTCGGTCTTAAAGTCGCTTCGTATGATCCCAAAAAGCATTATGAAGCGAGCAAAGGGCGCGCGACGGGCACAGACCTTTCTGCCCATTAACTGGGCGATATAAATGTATTCGGTGATTTATCGACAGGCTTGCTGACCTTGGGCCTTGCTGTTCCGCGTAAGGGCGTTTTAATGTCCTCGCCGAAAGAGAGAATATGATGTCTGCCGCAACTGCTCGTAACGCTGAACCGACGATGGAGGATATTCTCGCCTCCATTCGGAAAATCATTTCTGATGATCTTGAGGGCGGCGGAGCGCGGCCTGCGGCCGATGAGCAGGGTTCTTCTGCCGATATCTATGATTTGGCCGACCAGATGGCTTTTCAAGCGCAGAAAGAGGCGGCTCTCTTGAGCCCACTCGGCGCGGCGGATCAACCGACTGATGCGGCATCCGAACGGATTGAAGCGCCACAAATTGTTTCTGACCCGGTAGCGGTTGTGACGGAATTGGCTGCGCGTATGCGCAGCGCAGCAGAAGCGGCGCGCCCTGACCGTGTCGAGCGTGCGGTTCAAGCCCCGGTCGAAGCTCAGCCGGTTCCTGAAAAGACCCTGTCGCTCTCCCCGAATGTTCAAAATTCGATAGCGTCAGCGTTAGAGACACTCCGCCAAGTTCCGGTAACGCCGCCCGCGCCATCGCCTGAGGCGGTAGACACCGTGCTGCGCTCAATCGTCGAGTCCGCCTTGCGTCCGGTTCTGGGGCAATGGCTTGATGCCCATCTGCCGGGCATTGTTGAGCGGCTTGTAAAAGCTGAAATCGAGCGGATCGCGCGCGAACGCTAACCCTCCTTTGGCCTATTTCCGGCTTGCGGCGTTGACAGGCCGCCCTCGCTCCGCTTTCTAGCGCCTTCATTACGCGCAATAGGGCCGATTCCGGCTAGGATGATCATATTATGATGGACAATCGGTTCGATCCGGCAGCAGTCGAAGCCCGCATTCGCGACGTGTGGGAGAAGGAAGGCGCGTTCAAGGCCGGTCGTCCCGAGCGCAAGGACGCCAAGCCCTACACAATTGTCATTCCGCCACCGAATGTGACGGGCTCGCTCCATATGGGGCATGCTCTCAACAACACGCTGCAAGATATTCTCTGCCGCTTTGAGCGCATGCGCGGACGCGATGTGCTCTGGCAACCCGGCACTGACCACGCAGGCATCGCGACACAGATGGTGGTTGAACGCCAGCTTGCCGAGCGCAAGGAGACTTCACGCCGCGATATGGGTCGCGAAAAATTTCTTGAACGCGTGTGGTCGTGGAAAGAAGAATCTGGCGGCCTGATCATAAATCAGTTGAAGCGCCTTGGCGCATCTTGTGATTGGTCACGCGAACGATTCACCATGGGCAAGAATGGCGCGGCCGACGACCAAATGGTGCGCGCTGTCACGAAAGTCTTTGTCGAGCTCTATAATAAAAAACTCATCTACAAAGATAAACGTCTCGTGAATTGGGATCCGCATTTCGAATCGGCAATTTCCGATCTCGAAGTGGTTCAGGTCGAGAAAAAGGGTTCGTTCAAATTCGCGCGCGGTGACGAAGCGCCGTTCAATCCTGAGTTACTCGCAAAGGCGCTCGCAAAAGACCCGCACGGGCATCTCTATTATTT
>RFXE01000219.1 GCA_009921785.1 Alphaproteobacteria bacterium | reverse complement strand
GTTGCATCGGCAAAAGAAAATCCGGGCACATGGTGGCTTCACTGGATTGAGTGGATCGCCGCGCAAGCGCCTGAGAAAGTGGAAGCGCGTCAGCCGGGCGGTACTTTAGAAACGCTGGGCGATGCACCTGGCACTTATGTTCTCGAGCGGGCATAGAGATATCATGTCTTCCCTTCCAAAAAATGCAGTTCTAATCCCCATTGATATGCAGCGCGGTTTTGATGAGCCCTCATGGCCCAAGCGCTGGAATGATCATGTCGATGAGAAAGGGTTGGCAGTGCTTGCCGCCTGGCGCAAAGCTGCGCGTCCGATCATTCATGTGCGCCACGATAGTGTTGAGGCGGGATCAACCTTGCGTCCTGGACATCCAGGCAATGCACATCGCCCGGGTTTTGCGCCGCAAGGCGATGAAGCGCTTGTCACAAAAAGCGTGAATTCCGCTTTCATCGGCACCGATCTTGATCTGCGTTTACGCCGCCTAGAATCCGATACGATTGTGGTCTTCGGGATTACAACGGATATGTGCGTATCAACAACGGTGCGGATGGGCTCGAATATGGGCTATCGCGTGATCTTGGTTGAGGACGCGTGTGATTGTTGCGCGCTCCCCGATGGCAAGGGCGGAACCGTTGCCGCCGCCGACATCCATCGCGCTCATGTTGCGACGCTCGGCGTTGAGTTCGCGAAGGTGATGACGACTGCGGAGCTGATCGCAGCACTTTAAGCTGTCCCGCAATCCATTTTGGGCGCCCGTTTTTATCCTTTGTGTATGCAAAGCAGGCCCACATCTAGCGGGGCTTGCCTCAGGCCGCGTGCTTCGCCATGGTGCGCCTCAGGTTCCACGTGCTCTTCTATAAAAACAGGAAAATTCTGATGAAACTTGTCCGTTTTGGCGCTGCGGGTCACGAAAAGCCCGGTCTGGTCGATGCCTCTGGCACAATTCGCGATTTGTCCGCGCATATTTCCGATGTAAATGGCGCGACGCTCTCGCCCGATTCGCTGGCGAAATTGAAGTCGCTTGACCCCGCGACCCTGCCAGCGGTGCCGACAGGCACGCGCCTTGGCTCCTGCGTCGCCCGGCCAGGCAACTTCATTGCGGTAGGTTTGAACTATGCCGATCACGCGGCTGAATCAAATATGCCGGTGCCCGAGCAACCGATCCTCTTCAACAAGGCGCCGAACTGCGTGCAGGGTCCGGATGATGTGATCATTATCCCAAAGGGCTCCGAGAAGACCGATTGGGAAGTTGAACTCGCCATCGTCATTGGCAAGACAGCACTTTATGTCGATGAGAAAAATGCGCTTGATTATGTCGCAGGCTATTGCATCTGCAACGACATTTCAGAACGCGCGTTTCAAACCGAGCGTGGTGGTCAATGGATGAAGGGCAAAGGCTCGCCGACTTTCGGCCCGCTTGGTCCGTGGCTCGTTACGAAGGACGAGATCAAGGATGTGCAAGATCTCGGCATGACGCTCGAGCTTAATGGCAAGCGCGTACAAAACGGCTCGACTAAGACAATGATCTTCGGCGTCGCGCATCTTGTGCATTACATCTCGCAATTCATGCAGCTCGATGCAGGCGATGTGATCACCACCGGAACGCCTCCGGGTGTCGGCATGGGCATGAAGCCACCGCTCTATCTCAAAGCGGGTGATACGATGAAAGTCGGCATCTCCGGCCTTGGAGTGCAACATCAAAAGGTTGAAGCCTATAAGGGCTGATTACATATTCGAGGCGTCTCGCTCACGCGAGGCGTCTCGCACTAAGGCGTTATTGAGGTTTTTATTACCGCATCATGACACGCCAATTTTTCACGCGTGAGCGCTCTTTGTCTGGCCGCATATGGCAACGGCGCCTTGATGACCAAGGTGAGAGCCAAGCGCTTGCAATCCAACAAATGCATGGTCTCTCCGATATCCTCGCGCGCATTTTAGCGGGGCGTGGTGTTGCGTCTGCTGATCTTCCTGCCTATCTCGAGCCGCGCTTGCGCGATCTCATGCCTGATCCTTCATCTTTAACCGATATGGATCGTGCGGCCGCGCGTCTTGCTGATGCGGTGATGCGACGTGAGAGTGTTGCGATCTTTGGTGATTATGATGTCGATGGTGCGTGCTCCTCTTCGCTTCTTGCGGAATGGCTTGATCATTTCGGCATCACAAGGCGTATTCATATTCCAGATCGTTTGACGGAAGGCTATGGCCCGAACGCCGAGGCGATCACCGAACTCGCGCGTGCAGGTGCAAAGCTGCTTGTAACGGTCGATTGCGGCACGACTAGTCACGATACGCTTGCCGAGGCGAAGCGCTTGGGTATGGACGTTGTTGTGCTTGATCACCATCAAGCGCCTGTTGAGCTTCCACAGGTCGATGCGCTTGTGAATCCGAATAGACAAGATGATCTCTCGGGCCTCGGACATCTCTGTGCTGCGGGCGTTGTGTTTATGACGCTTGTGGCGACGACACGCGTGTTGCGTGACCGTAAATTTTTTACCGCATCGCAGCGCGAGCCAGATCTGCTCGCTGCACTTGATCTTGTTGCGCTTGCCACCATTGCGGATGTTGTGCCGCTCAAAGGATTAAACCGCGCTTTTGTGCGGCAAGGTTTAGCTATTGCGCGCGCGCGGTCACGCATCGGCTTGCGCGCTCTCGCTGATGCCGCGCGGCTTGATGGCCCTATCACACATTTTCATTTGGGCTTTTTGATTGGGCCGCGCATTAATGCTGGCGGGCGCATTGGTGATGCCGCCTTGGGCGCGCGTTTGCTTCTCACTCAAGATGAAAGTGAAGCGACTGCAATCGCTGCGCGTCTTGATCAACTGAATAGCGAGCGGCGCGACATTGAAAAGCGTATGGTCGAAGAAGCGGAAGCCGAAGCGCTCGCAATGATCGGCTTTGAAGATGATGATCGTCATGCGGTGATTGTCACCGCGTCACCCGCTTGGCATCCCGGTGTTGTTGGTCTTGTCGCGTCGCGGTTGAAGGAGCGCTTTCGTCGTCCCGCTTTTGCGATTGCTCTCGATAACAAAGGCCAGGGCACCGGATCAGGACGATCGCTTACAGGTGTTGATTTAGGCCGCGTGGTGCGTGCAGCCGTTGACGAAGGTCTTCTCATCAAGGGTGGTGGCCATGCAATGGCTGCGGGGGTGAGTTTAAAGCAAGACCATCTCGATGCGTTTCGTGCCTTTCTTGATACGCGGCTTCATGAGGATGTGATGCGCGCGCGTGCTGAAAGCGGGTTACTCATCGACGGCACGCTGACTGCGGGTGGTGCAACATCTCGTCTTGTCGAAGAGATTGAAAAAGCAGGTCCCTTTGGATCGGCGCAGCCTGAACCGATGATGGTTTTTCCTGATCATCGTTTGGTTGATTCAGGCATTGTGGGCGCAGGCC
>RFXE01000218.1 GCA_009921785.1 Alphaproteobacteria bacterium | reverse complement strand
TCAGGCTATGAAGGCTCTGAACTTCTTGTTGCACGCTTGCTCGTCGAGAGCGGCGCGGACGTGCCTTATGTCGGCACCGCTTGCCCGAAGACACAATGGTCAGATGCAGATCGTCACTGGCTCGAAGCACGCGGCGTTGCCATCAATTATCGCGCCTCGCTTGAAGATGATGTCGCAGCTGTTCTGCATTTCAAACCGGATCTCGCAATTGGCACAACGCCCGTTGTGCAGAAGGCGAAAGAACTTTCGATCCCTTCGCTCTATTTCACCAATCTCATTTCAGCGCGGCCTTTGATGGGCCCAGCAGGCGCAGGTTCGCTCGCTGACGTGATCAATGCCGCGATTGGTAACAAAGCGCGCTTTGATGCAATGAGCGAATTCTTTGATGGCGTGGGTCGCGGACCGAATGCCGGCGTGTGGGAAGATGTGCCGCGCGACCATCCGGAATTCCGTGCGAAATATCAGGCGATGCTCGCGGCACGCGCTAAGGCCGAGGAGTCGACCGCAACATGACGGCTCTTCATCAGTCTCATTCAATCGTGATCGGAGGAGCTTGCTAATGCTGGTTCTCGATCATGATCGCGCGGGCGGCTATTGGGGCTCCGTCTATGTGTTCACCGCCATAAAAGGCTTGCAGGTGATCATCGACGGTCCTGTCGGCTGCGAAAATCTGCCAGTGACATCGGTGTTGCATTACACAGATGCACTGCCCCCGCATGAATTGCCGATCGTTGTCACCGGACTCGGTGAAGAAGAGCTCGGCCAACACGGCACCGAAGCGGCGATGAAGCGCGCGCATAAAACGCTTGATCCCGGTTTGCCGAGTGTTGTGGTGACAGGTTCGATTGCCGAAATGATTGGCGGCGGTGTGACACCGCAAGGCACCGGCATTCAACGCTTTCTTCCGCGTACCATTGATGAAGATCAATGGCAGAGTGCGGATCGTGCGCTGGTCTGGCTTTGGACAGAGTTTGGCGCGAAGAAAAAGATCGTTCCGCCAGCGCCAAAGCGCAAGGAAGGCGAGAAGCCCCGCGTCAATTTGATTGGCACGATCTATGGCACATTCAACTCACCTTCAGATCTCGCTGAAATTCGCCGCCTGGTTGAAGGTATCGGCGCGGAAGTGAATATGACCTTCCCGCTTGGGAGCCATCTTGCTGATGTGCAGAAGCTCACCAATGCGGAAGCCAACATCAATCTCTATCGCGAATTCGGTTCGAAGCTTTGTGAAAAGCTTGATCGTCCCTGGTTGCAAGCGCCGATTGGCCTTCATTCGACAACAAAATTCCTGCGCGCTTTGGGTGAAATTCTCGGTCTTGATCCGGAACCCTTTATCGAGCGCGAAAAGCACACAACCATTAAGCCGCTTTGGGATTTGTGGCGTTCAGTGACACAAGATTTCTTTGGCACCGCGAGTTTCGCTGTGGTTGCGAATGAAACCTATACGCGCGGTCTGAAACATTTCCTCGAAGATGAGATGGGTCTGCCTTGCGCTTTTGCAGTTCCACGCAAATCGGGCGGTAAGACGGACAATGAAGCGATCAGGCAACTCGTGAAAGAGAAAGCGCCGCTGATCATCTTCGGCAGTTACAATGAGAATATGTATCTCGCGGAAGCGGGCGGACGCGGTGTCTATATTCCGGCGTCATTCCCCGGCGCGATTATTCGCCGCCATACCGGCACGCCTTTCATGGGTTATTCGGGCGCGACATATCTTATTCAGGAAATCTGCAACGCGCTCTTCAATGCGCTCTTCAATATTCTGCCGCTCGGCACCGATATGGATCGCGTTGAAGCGACACCGGTGAAAGAGCGTGAAGATCTCGTCTGGGACGATGACGCGCATCAGGCGCTTGAAGCTATCGTTGAAAAAGAACCCGTTCTCATTCGCATCTCCGCAGCAAAGAGATTGCGTGATGGTGCCGAACGTCTCGCCCGCAAGGGCCAAAGCGGACGCGTCGGTATCGATGATGTTCACAAAGCGCGGAAGGAGTTCGCCTAATGGCTCGCCCCTTCACGCATCAATTCCGATTTTTCGTGAGACAGGAAGGAGCCTGATCATGTCGATGACCAGAACCGACAAGAACCAGACACGGCTTGAATATAATCTCGTGTTTTATGCCGTTTATCCGATCTTCCTTGTCGCTGTTGCGTTCTCGCGTTTGTTGCCCCGCGCTTCGCGCTGGTCAGTGAGCGCGCGTGACGATGGCAAATCCATCTTCAAGGTCGCACGCATTGCGACGCTGAATTCGATTCCGTTCGCCTTCATGTGAGGTGAGCGTCCTGCCATTCATCTCTGTCGCAAGACAGGAATGAATATCCACCAAAAAATTTCGCAAGAAATTTGAGGTGGCCTGCGCCGCGAGGGTTGTCGCGGTAACGGGTTCCAGCAATGGGCCCTCAGCCGGAGTTTCCGATATGGCTGATCACAAGAGCCCGCTCAATTCGAGCGGTCTTTCCGAGGCGGAAGCCAAGGAATATCATAGCATGTTCATGTCCAGCACCATTGCTTACGTGGTTGTGGCGATTATCGCTCACTTCCTCGTTTGGCAGTGGCGGCCTTGGTTCTGACGGGAGGATTCTAACATGTGGCGCATTTGGCTGATGTTCGACCCCCGCAGAACGCTTGTCGCACTTACTGTGTGGCTGGCTGTTCTTGCGCTCCTCATTCACTTCATCCTTCTTTCGACGGCCAAGTACAATTGGATCGAAGGCAAGAAGGCTGCAGCTTTGGATGTGGCTGTGACCGAGATGATTGGCTAACCCCAATCCTTTCTCACAATCGTGGACGGGATAGAACGCATTGCGCGTCTGTTCCGTCCACTTCTCACCTCACTTGTTTTTTCTTCCCATCGCAACGGCCACGGCCGAGACGGAGATTCCGGGATGGCAATGCTCAGCTTCGAAAAAAAGTATCGCGTCCGCGGCGGTACCTTGATCGGTGGTGACCTGTTCGATTTTTGGGTAGGTCCCTTTTATGTCGGCTTCTTTGGTGTTGCGACAATGTTTTTCGCAACGCTGGGAACGGCACTGATTATTTACGCGGCCTCACAAGGTCCGACATGGAATATCTGGCAGATCAATATTGCTCCGCCAGATCTTAAATATGGTCTTGGTCTTGCACCTTTGAAAGAAGGCGGCTTCTGGCAGATCATCACGATCTGCGCGATTGGCGCTTTTGTGTCATGGATGCTGCGTGAGATCGAAATCTGCCGCAAACTCGGCATGGGATATCATGTGCCTGTCGCGTTCGGCTTCGCCATTTTCGCTTATGTGACATTGGTGGTCATTCGTCCTGTGCTCCTTGGCGCATGGGGACACGGCTTTCCTTACGGGATCATCTCGCATCTCGATTGGGTGTCGAATGTCGGCTACCAATATCTGCACTTC
>RFXE01000217.1 GCA_009921785.1 Alphaproteobacteria bacterium | reverse complement strand
GGGCTTCTTGAAGCCGGAACTTATGAGCTTTTCTATCGCGTCATTGAGGACGGCGAACCACGGCCGCACAGAGCGCTCGTTGAAACTGTCATCCTGCCCGGCGGATTCAGATTGATGGTTGGCCGAGATCTCGCTGAAACCGCACGCTTTCGTGCGGTCATTTGGCGAACTGGCGGATGGTCAATTCTATTTGTTCTCGCCCTCGCTGTGACCGGTGGTGTCTTTGTTGCACGCCGCGTGTTGACGCGGATTGATCAGATGACTGAGACAACGCGGCTTATCATGGCGGGAGACTTCTCCGGGCGTTTGACGGTATCGGGTACTGATGATGAGCTCGATCGTTTGGCGCAAAGTCTCAACATGATGCTTGAGCGCATTCAGGAATTGATGAAAGGGCTTAAGGAAGTCTCTGACAATATCGCGCATGATCTCAAGACTCCACTGACGCGTTTACGCAATAGCGCCGAGGAAGCACTGCGTAATTTTCATTCAGTAGACGACTTACGTTTAGCGCTTGATCACGTAATCGAAGAGGCGGATGGCCTCATTAAACTGTTCAACGCTCTTTTGATGATCGCAAGAGCGGATGCGGGAGGTGCTTTCGACAAAGGCGACACGCTTGATCTGTCCGCGATAGCGCATGATGTTGTCGAGCTCTACGAGCCGCTGGCTGAAGAGGTAGGCATAAAATTGAGTGTGAAGGCCATTGCGCCGCTTGAAATTCGTGGTTCACGTGAACTGTTAGGCCAAGCGCTCGCTAATCTTCTCGATAATGCAATTAAATATTCCGCTGCTCCTGAGAATGAACACGCGATTCAAGAAAATGAAATTATAGTCGCAGTCGAGCGCAAGAATGACATAGTAGAATTATCTGTTGCAGATCGAGGACCGGGAATTGCCGAGGCGGATCGTGGGCGTGTGCTTGATCGGTTTGTTCGGCTTGAAACGTCCCGCACAAGGCCGGGGTCAGGGCTTGGTCTCTCTTTGGCCGCAGCGATTGCCCGCCTACATAATGGCACGTTGAAACTCGAAGATCATATGCCCGGTTTGCGAGTTGTCCTCTCTTTACCCTTCATGAGTAAGGCATGACTCAAACCCTCATTGAGCAAATTAAAACGGCGCCGAAGCCGGTTGATCGTAAAATTGCGCAATCGCACCTTGCGCAATTTTTTTCTTCAAAAGATACGCATGACTCGGCGCGTTTAACCTCTCTCGCTGATCGCCATCCGAAATTTCATGATCTTCTGCTGGCTCTTGCTGGGCATTCGCCCTATCTCTGGCGTTTGGCGTATCGTGATCCGGCGCGGCTCTTGCAAATCATTAATAGTGAGCCCGAGGCGTATTTTTCTGGTTTAATTGCCAATTGTGCACAGGCAGCAACGATTCAGGCAGGCGATGAAGCCGCTATGAAACGGCAATTGAGGAATATTAAACAAGAGGCTGCACTCTTAATCGCCCTGTGCGATTTGGGAGGCGTTTGGGATGTTATTCGCGTAACAGAAGCCCTCTCAGATCTCGCCGACGCAAGCCTTAACGCGGCCCTTAACTTTCTTTTGGCAGAAGAAGCGGCATTGGGTCGACTTACTGCTTATGATGAAAGCAGGCACAGTGGCGTTGTTATCTTGGCACTTGGTAAACATGGTGCACGTGAATTAAATTATTCATCGGACATCGATATCGTTGTTCTTTATGACGCAACGAAAGCACCCCTTGCCGAGGGCGTCGAACCAAGTCCTTTTTTCGTCAAGCTCGTTAAAGGCCTTGTGCGTTTGATCGATGAGATTACCGCTGACGGGTATGTATTCCGCATTGATCTTCGATTGCGCCCCGATCCGGGTTCAACGCCCGTGGCGATCTCGGTTGATTCAGCCTTTGCCTATTATGAAAGCGTCGGACAGAATTGGGAACGCGCAGCTTTAATCAAAGCGCGTCCCGTCGCGGGCGATCTGGACATTGGGAACGCTTTTTTATCTGATCTTTCTCCCTTTATCTGGCGCAAATATTTCGATTTTGCGGCGATCGCCGATATTCATGCAATGAAGCGGCAAATTCATGCCGTGCGCGGCCATGAGTCAATTGCAGTTGCCGGACATGACATCAAATTGGGTCGTGGCGGTATTCGTGAGATCGAATTTTTTGTTCAAACACAACAACTCGTTTTTGGTGGACGCAGGCCAGCGCTGCGTGGTCGACGAACACTCGAAATGCTTCAAGCCTTAGAGCGTGAAGGATGGATCTCTGACAAAGCACGCGATGATCTTGATCAAGCCTATCGCTTCTTGCGGCGCATTGAACATCGCTTGCAAATGCTAAGTGATGAGCAGACCCAACGACTGCCCAGTGATGATGACACGCTCAAACGCTTTGCGCTCTTTAGTGGATATGCGAGCGCGGGGGCGTTTTCAAAAGCGCTCATCGCAGAAGCGAGACGTGTTGAAAGTCATTATGCGCAACTCTTTGAGGAGGGGGCCGATCTCGCAGGACGCGAGGGCAGCCTCGTGTTCACGGGAACAGCTGATGATCCTGATACAATTGAAACCTTGCGACGCATGGGATTTTCAGAACCTGAGCGTGCAACCGAAACCATACGGGGCTGGCATTTCGGCCGTCGTGCCGCAGTAACAAGTGCGCGCGCGCGCGAAGTCTTGACGGAGCTGGTCCCGTCTTTGCTCGCATCATTTGGTAAGACCGCTAATCCCGATACGGCTTTAGCCGCGTTTGATCGTGTCTTAGGGGGCATGTCGGCCGCCGTCGAATTGTTTTCTATTCTACGCGAGCATCGCCCGATCCTGTCGCTTTTCTCTGATATTCTGGGCTCGGCCCCGCGCCTCGCTGATATTGTTGCTAGTCGACCGCATCTTCTTGATGCGATTATTGATCCTGCCTTCATCGAACCATTTCCTGACCTGCCTTTGCTCATCGAACGTATGAAAGCGTCGATTGGTGAACCTCAACTGGCAGAAGATTTTCTTGATCGCATTCGCGAGACCGGTCAGCACGAGATGTTTTTGGTCAGCGTGCGGATGTTGTCGGGTGTATTGTCACCTGAACAAGCAGGCGGCGCTTTCGCAGCAATTGCGGAAGGGCTTATTCGTATATCTCTCGAAGATGTTTTACGGCGGTTCAGCCGTGATCACGGTTTTGTAAAAGGCGGTCGCCTAGCGGTCCTTGGCATGGGTCGGTTGGGATCTCGCGAAATGACCGCAACGTCGGATCTTGATCTTGTCGTGCTCTATGACTTTGATTCCAATGGTGCTGAAAGCGATGGCGTGCGCCCGCTTGATCCCGTTGTTTATTTTGGCCGTTTAACCCAACGATTGATCAGTGCGTTAACGGTACCAACACGACGCGGATCGCTTTATGCCGTTGATATGCGGCTGCGGCCTTCAG
>RFXE01000216.1 GCA_009921785.1 Alphaproteobacteria bacterium | reverse complement strand
TTGAGCAGGGTCTGCCGATTGATGCCCATTATGTAGGCGGATTTATTGATTGGGTGGCTGCGGGCGGCCCGGTCGATACGGGATTGTGATAGAGAATTATAGGGCGCGACGAGGCGACACAGGGGTTTGACCTCGCCAAATCGCAGCGCCATTTCTACAATGATGACGAATTTGGATTTCGAATGTAATGGGAGTGGGCAAATGAGCGTGAAGAAATTCGGTATTGGCCAGCCGATCCGCCGCGTGGAAGATGTGCGTTTGCTGACAGGGGGCGGCCACTACACGGCAGATTATACGCCTGAGAAATCACTTTATGCTTTTGTGCTGCGCAGCCCCTATGCGCATGCCACATTCACCATCAAAGATCTTGAAGCCGCGCGCGCGGTCAAAGGTGTGAAACTCATTTTGACCGCCGAAGATGTTACCGAGCTCGGTGATGTACCTTGCCTCGCGCCGCTTAAAAATGACGATGGTTCAGCCAATCATGTCGCCGATATTCCGTTGCTCGCTAAAGGCGCGGTGAAATTTGTTGGTGACGCGATTGCCTTCATTGTGGCCGAAACGATGAATGCTGCGAAAGATGCCGCTGAAGCCATCGATATCGATTTTAAGGCGATGCCAGCTGTTGTTGATATTCGCGGCGCCTTGGCGAAAGGCGCGGCTTCGGTTTGGGGCCAGCAAAAAGACAATCTTGCTTATGAGCAACATCTCGGCGATTTCAAAAAAGTTGATGCGGCCTTTGCTAAAGCAGATCGCATCATCAAATTGGAAATCGAGAATAATCGTCTCATCACCAATTATATGGAAACGCGCGGTGCGGTAGGCGAATATGACGCCGCAACGAAGAGCTTCAAGCTCACAACCGCGAGCCAGGGCGTCCACGGTTTGCGCGATGTGCTTGCCGAGAAAATCCTCAAAGTAAAGCCTGACAGAGTCCATGTTTTGACGGGCGATGTCGGTGGGGGCTTCGGTACCAAGAGCTTCATGTATCGCGAATATCCGCTCGTGCTCGAAGCGGCGCGTCGGTTGAAGCGTCCGGTGAAGTGGATTGCTGATCGTGCTGACCATTTCCTTGGCGATGCGCATGGTCGTGACAACATCACGGCTATGGAATTGGCTGTCGATAAATCAGGAAAATTTTTGGCCTTGAAAGCCGATGTGATCGGCAATCTCGGTGCCTATGCATCGCAATTCGGTCCCTATATCCATTACCTCTGCGCGTCCATGATGACGGGTGTTTACAAGACACCTTTGATCGCGGTGAAGCTGCGTGCGGTTTATACGAATACTGTTCCGGTTGATGCTTATCGTGGCGCGGGACGTCCGGAAGCGGCCTATAATCTCGAACGTCTTGTTGATTTCGCCGCACGCGAACTCGGCATGAAGCCTGAAACATTGCGCCGTAAAAACTTCATTTCGCCTTCGGCAATGCCTTATAAAACGCCAGTCGGTAAGCGCGTCTATGATACAGGCGATTTTGATCAGCATCTCACGCAAGTTATTTCGGTCTCTGATTGGGAAGGCTTTAAGGCCCGTCTCAAAGACTCGAAGAAGAAGGGTAAATTGCGCGGTATTGGTCTTGCTACCTATATCGAATGCACCGCATGGGGCGATGGCGAAGATGTTGCCGTTGATCTTGAGAAGGACGGCAGCGTAACAATTTATTCTGGCACGCAGTCGAATGGTCAGGGTCATGCGACGGCCTATGCGCAATTCGCGTCGCAACATCTTGATCTGCCGCTCGAAAAAATCAAAGTCGTGCAAGGTGACACGGCCCGTGTTGCGACGGGTCATGGTACAGGCGGATCGCGCTCAATTCCTGTGGGCGGTGTTTCTACGTTCGTCGCGGCGAAAGATCTCTCAGAGAAGCTCAAGAAACTCGCATCCGATAAGCTTGAAACAACAGTCGCCGATCTTGAGATCGTTGATGGCACTGTACGTGTTGCGGGAACAGATCGTAAAATCACTTTTGCTGATCTTGCAAAGTTGCCCGGTGCAACGCCGGATATGACGCGCGGCAATGGGTCCTTCACACCGCCTGATGCAACCTATCCCAATGGGTCGCATGTAGCCGAAGTTGAAATCGATCCCATGACCGGAACAGTCTCGATTGTGAATTATACGATCTGTGATGATTTCGGCATCGCGATCAATCCGCTATTGCTCGCTGGACAGGTGCATGGTGGCGTGGCGCAAGGCATCGGGCAGGCGCTCTTGGAACATACGGTCTATGACAAGGATGGACAGCTGATCTCGGCAAGCTTGATGGACTACACGCTGCCGCGTGCCGATGATTTGCCGAATTTCCATTTTGAAACAAAGAATGTGCCTTCAACAACCAATCCCCTCGGCATCAAAGGCGCGGGCGAGGCCGGTTCAATCGGATCAACACCAGCCATTATGAATGCGGTGATTGATGCGCTTGATCGCGCCTATGGCATTCGTCATTTGCAGATGCCGGCAACGCCGCATCGTATCTTCGAAGCGATTGCCTCGGTGCAGCGTCACGCGGCTGAGTGAGTGAAACGCTGAATTGATGATCAGTAGTTTAAACGGGCCTCAGGGCCCGTTTATTCCATCACTGCGGCTTTGAGAATACACACCATCGTCGCGTGAGCGGGCGCGTCTGAAACATTGCGCACGATATGCGGACGATCGCAGCGATAGCGGAGCGTTTCACCCGCGCGCGCGATTTGTATTACGCCTGCGACTTCGACCTCCATCTCCCCTTCAAGCACAGAGAGACATTCAATTGATCCGCGTTGATGCGAGTCTGATTCAAGCACGCCACCGGGATCGGCATGGACGTCGTACCATTGCAGCCATTCGACGGTTTTGATCCAGCCGATGATGGCGAGTTTCACTTTGCCGTCATCAGAGAGAAGGATCGGCGTATCACCGCGCGAGGTCTTGTCGATAAAGGGTTCATCTTCTGAAACGGAGAGAACGCGTTCGATCGAGACGTCGAGGGCTTGCGACAAGCGCCAGATGGTCGCGAGCGTTGGGTTTGTTTCATTCCGCTCGATCTGGCTGATGATCGATTTGGCGACACCGGATTGCTCAGCGAGCTCCGACAAAGACAGTTGATAGGCCTTGCGTAGACGCTGGATCGTCTTGCCGAGTTGACCGGAGAGAGCCTGAGCGCCGCTATCGAGGACCCGCGCCCTGTCTTTTCCCTCGACTCCCATGCGCATTCTCCTAGCAAGCCTAAATTCGTTTCGTTCGACGAACGAATTCGTTCAGAATAAAGGATTTTTGGAGCAATTAAAAGTGGCGATCAGCGCGTAGATCGTACAGTTCTGTCGAGCGCGATGGTCGCCAAAAGTGCTACCAGAGCAATGGCGATGCAGGTTGAGAGGGCTATTACTGGGCCTTTTGCTTCGGCGATCA
>RFXE01000215.1 GCA_009921785.1 Alphaproteobacteria bacterium | reverse complement strand
GCGATTAATGATCAAGGGGCTTTTGTTGCTGTTGCGCCACCCTCATCCGAAGGTACCATCGGGGCTGAGGAACAAGCGGATGAAGAAGTTCCTGACACCAATAAATTCACGCTTTATAATAGCCTCTATGAGACAGCGCTTAAAAACGATATTCCCAAGCCCATCATAGAACAATTGATCCGTATCTATTTCTACGACGTTGATCTCCAGCGAAAAGTTACCGGCGGCGATTCATTTGAGGTCTTTTATGCTGAAGACGAGGAGCGACCCGACCGGTTCGAAGTGCTTTATGCTGCGCTATCCGTTTCCGGGATTACAAAGCGCTATTTTCGCTATCGCGCGCCGGAAGAAAATAGCCTCGATTATTTTGACGAACAGGGCAAATCCAATCGTAAATTCCTGATGCGCAAACCGATCACCGAAGGCATATTCCGATCGGGCTTTGGCATGCGCTATCATCCGATATTGAAAGTGGACCGTCTCCACTCGGGAGTCGACTGGGCCAATAAAGTCGGCACGCCCATTTTGGCTGCCGGTGATGGCGTTATTACCTGGGCTGATTGGGACACGGGCTATGGACGCCATATTGAAATTCAACATGCTTATGATTTCGTGACGACCTATTCGCATCTTTCGGCATTTGCCAAAGGCGTCACAGAAGGTGCACGCGTGCGCCAGGGCCAAGTTATTGGTTATCTCGGCAGCTCGGGGCTTTCGACGGGACCGCATCTTCATTACGAAGTGCTCGTGAAGGGTGAGTTCAAAGATCCTATGGCGATCAAATTGCCGCGCAATAAAGAATTGAACAATAGCGAAATCGTTCTCTTCAAGCAGCAGCAAGACATCATCAACGATATCATGTCGAAAGCACCGGGCGCTGTGCGTGTTGCTAACAAACCCGCTCAACCCTGATTAAACGCAATCATGTCTCTCTTTGCGCTTGTCCCTATTGTCTTGCCTGTCTTTGGTCTGATCGGGTTAGGATTTCTTGCACGCGTCACTAAACTTGTGAGTGATCGCACGGGCGATGGCCTTTCAGATTTTGTATTCTCAATTGCCATACCATGTCTCATCTTCAAGACGCTTAACGCATCGGGCCTGCCATCCGATCAACCCTGGGGCTATTGGCTCTCATATTTTGGTGGGGTGGCGATTGTTTGGACACTCGGCATGGCGCTAGGACGTCACGTCTTTAAGCTTCAACCGTCAGAAACTGTCGTCGCGGGCTTTACTGCCGCACAATCAAACACGGTGCTTGTCGGTGTCCCCCTCATTCTACAAGCCTATGGACAAGACGGCGCTGTACCACTTTTTCTCTTGGTGGCTGTGCATTTGCCCGTGATGTTTACCGTGGCGACGTTGCTCATCGAAGGACGTGCGGCGCATTGGCCCACCGTCATCAGACAATTGCTGACGCATCCCATTCTTTTGTCGATCCTTGTCTCAGCGGCATTTCATCTTTCTGGATGGACGGTGCCATGGCTTGTAACGACGCTTGTCGACTCGATTGCAGCATCCGCTTTGCCCTGCGCTTTATTTGCGATGGGCATTGCGCTCTGGCGCTATGGTATTCGCGGTGGTTTAAGCCTCGCGACAAGTCTAACCGCCATCAAGGCCGGTGTTGCGGTTTTGTTTGCCGCTGCGCCTTCCGGTATCAATGCTTATTTGTTTGCCGAACGTTATAAGAGCGGCGTACAACTCGCATCGAACGGGATTGCACTTTCTACTGCCTTGTCGGTGTTCTCGATATTGATCTGGCTTGCGGTGTTGGGAGTAAAGCCTTGAGTGATCCGGTCCGGATTACACGAGGATCGCGTGCCTTTCGCGCGGCGAGTTTCGCCTTGTTTCTTGCAGGTTTTTCAACCTTCTCGTTGCTTTATTGCGTGCAACCTTTATTGCCGATTTTTGCCGATGCTTTTCATGTGAGCCCCGCTTCAAGCGCCTTGCCAATGTCGCTTGCTACCGCACCTTTAGCCCTTGCCATTCTTGCCGCCGCCGCACTGTCCGAAGGATGGGGCAGACGCGGCTTAATGTTTGTTGCCATGGGGCTTGCGTCCCTGCTCACCATTGCTGCGTCCCTAACCACAGAGTGGACACTCTTTGTTTTGATGCGCGCGCTTGCAGGTCTTGCGCTTGGTGGCGTGCCTGCAGTGGCGATGACTTGGCTTGCCGAGGAGCTTGATCCGACAGATGTCGCACGCACGACAGGCCTTTATGTTGCAGGCACTGCCTTTGGTGGCATGTCAGGACGAATTGTAACAGGGGTACTGACAGAATGGCTGGATTGGCGTCCCGCCATAGCGATTATGGGTATCTTGGGCCTCGCCGCGGCACTCGGATTTCGTACGCTTCTTCCGCCTTCAAAACATTTCGTAAGAAAGCAAAAAGTCGGATTCGGCTTTCATATCAAAGCGTGGCGGGCACATATCGCTTCCGCGCCATTACGCATGATCTATGGCCTCGCCTTTCTGATCATGGGGGCCTTCGTTGCGCTCTTTAATTATGTCAGTTTTCGTCTGACCGTTGCGCCCTATCATTTAGGGCAAGCGGCGATTGGCTTTTTATTCCTCGCTTACATAGCGGGGATGATTTCTTCCTCATTGTCAGGACGATGCGTCGATATGTTTGGACGAAAGGCCAGCCTATTCATTGGTCTAATAATTATGGCTCTCGGGACAGCACTCACATTGTTGGCACAGCTTATCGTCATCATAGCAGGCATAGGCATTTTCACCTTCGGATTTTTCCTCACTCATTCGATTGCGAGTAGTCTTGTAGGACAAGTGGCTGAGGAGACAAAAGGACACGCTGCGTCACTCTATCATCTGTTTTATTATGCGGGCTCGAGTCTCGCGGGCGTTGCCGGAGGATGGTTCTTTGCACATGATGGTTGGAGTGCGGTTGTGTTCTTTGCCCTCGCGTTGATGCTGATCGGTGCCCTACTTGTGCACCGTGTAGACATCAATAACATAACATCGTTCAAGAAAACCCTAAGCGAGCCCGAATCTCCGTCGGTGTAACGCCTTCTGCTCGAAGATCACGCAAGGCTTTCGAGCCTTTGCTTTTGGCGAGTTTATCACCATCCATATCGAGAATGAGATCGTGATGGTGATAGCGTGGTGTTCGCAGATCAAACAATGCCTGTAACAAACGATGAAGATCGGTTGACGCCAAGAGATCAGCCCCTCGAATAACATCGGTTATACCTTGTCGTGCGTCATCAAGCACGACACTGACATGATAACTTGTTGGCACATCTTTGCGCGCCATCATAGCATCGCCCCATCGTTCGGGTTGAGCAAGAAGCATGCGCGCGTTCATGTCCGCTCCGAATTCTTCGAACGTTAGCACTGATGACAAGTCTTTTAATGCACGCTCCATATCGAGGCGCTTCACATGAGGCATATTCGCGTTTAGCT
>RFXE01000214.1 GCA_009921785.1 Alphaproteobacteria bacterium | reverse complement strand
TCAGGGGCGAGGCTATGTTCGCTATTCATGGTCATTGTCTATCAATGCAATCAGTCTGTTTCATCATAGGCAGCAAGCGCTTTGATCGCTGCATGCGCACGTGATCTGAATTGGCGTTGCATCATCGCAATGAGTGCCGCAATCGTTGTGATGATTAATGCAATTGGTGACACAAACCATCCAACATAAGCGAGCGCGAAAAAGAACGCGCGCTGGCCGCGATTAAATTCGCGCCCGGCATCGGTGATCACAGCGGTCAACGCTTCGGCGTGCCGCATGCGATCGGTTGATGTACCGTGATTAGCAGGGGGTGCTGCGCCAAGCAAAATGGCGGCATAATTGAACAATCGATAAGACCATGCGAATTTGAAAAACGCATAAACGAAAATCAAAGCCAGACCGGTGACTTTGATTTCCCACATTGTGCGTGTGGTCATGATCCCCAAAGGCAGATCAGCAAAGATTTTCAACACATCATCAGCGGCGCGGATAAGCGCAAAAGAGCCCCCGAATGCGAAGAGCGATGTTGACGCGAAAAATGCTGTGCCATTTTGAAGGCCTGCGAGAACCTGCGTATCAAAGATCCGCTCTTCACGCTGCTCCATTTGCTTGATCCAGCGCGCGCGATAACGGTCCATAAGACCATTGAGGCTCTGTTCACCCGCGCGCGGGTGCTCGACAAAGTGGTGATAGAGGAACCACGCGAGAGCAAAGATCCCGAAGGCGATGGCATCAAAAAGTGCAAAATCTGTCATGTCTTCTCTATCGCCCGGTTGATTTGTGCTTCGCAAGCGGCAACATGAAGAAAATATCGGATCAAGGATATCGGGACCATGCCGCAGACGATCACCAAGGGCTATAAGGCGCTTGTCGAAGATGCCACGAAAGAGATCGAGACACTCACTGTGCCTCAGGCGCAGGCGCTTCTTGGCGATCCCGAGGTCGTGATCGTCGATTTGCGCGATCCGCGTGAGTTGGAACGAGAAGGCAAAATGCCGGGCGCCTTCCATTGTCCGCGTGGCATGCTTGAATTCTGGATCGATCCCGAGAGCCCTTATCACAAGCCGGTCTTTGCTGAGGACAAGCGCTTCGTCTTTTTCTGCGGTGGCGGTTGGCGCTCGGCGCTGGCGGCAAAGGCGGCACAGGATATGGGGTTGAAGCCCGTTGCCCACATTGACGGGGGCTTTGCGGCTTGGAAGAAGGCCGGGGCACCCGTGGTGAGCAGTTGATATCCGGCTTGCGGTGTAGGATCGGGGTGGAACCCCGGCGCGACTGTCGTTAGAGAAAGCCTATGTCGTTAAACCTCGTCAAACTCTGTGTCGGCTGCGAATCCATTGCCGATCTCGAAGGCTGGATCGCCGAAACCTCGGCCGAACGTCGTCGTCATAAACAGATCGATGAGCAGATCCATACGACCCGCATGATGCCTAAGCGCGTTGAAGATATTCTTGAGGGCGGGTCGCTTTACTGGGTCATCAAAGGCATGATCGCTTGTCGGCAGACCATTCTTGATTTGCGGCAAGTCACAGGATCAGACGGGATATCGCGCTGCGCCATCGTTCTTGAGCAGAAAGTTGTTCCGGTTGAACCGCGTGCGATGCGACCATTTCAAGGATGGCGTTATCTCGAGGAGAAGTCAGCGCCGCGTGATCTGAAAAAAGTTGGAAAATTTTCGAAAGATATGCCCGAGAGCATGCGTCGTGAATTAGCGGAATTGGGATTGCTGTGAGAGGTCTTTGCTCCGCTCATCAACGGTGTCGATAGGGGAGCCTCCCGTGCCAATCATTCTTGGTCTTATCACGCTTGCGTTGCTTCTTTGGCTTGCAAAATCCTATCTTAAAATCGAACCGGCTCAATTGAAGCGCTATGGTCGCAAACTCGGTGGCTATGCGGCTTTTGCAGCGGCAGCGTTTCTTGTGCTCAAAGGGCGTATTGATGTTGCGCTTTTGTTGGCGGGACTTGGCGGCTGGCTCTTAGGCGTAAAGATTCCGATCTTGCCTTGGTATCAACCTAACGCGGCAACAGAACCACTGCGGACCGGGTGGCTTGATTTAAACCGTGCCATGGATGGATCACTTGATGGTCACGTGATTAACGGACCTTACGCCGGGCGAACGCTTAGCACTCTTGATCGTGATGATTTGTTTCGCTTGCTCGATGCGCTGAGCGTATCCGATCCCGCAGGCTATGGATTATTTCAAACCTATCTTGACCGCAGGCTTCCCGGTTGGCGTCAGACAGCGGAGGGTCACGCGCATACGCGGGAGCGCCGTGCTGGTCCGTCCTCGGCGATGACCGAGCAAGAAGCCCATGAGGTCTTGGGGATTGAGATGGGCGCGAGCGAAGAGCAAATCCGTGAAGCGCATCGGGCGCTGCTCAGAAAGCTGCATCCCGACCAAGGCGGAAGCACTTGGTTGGCGACCCGCATCAATATGGCCCGAGACGTACTCTTGAACAGACATCGCTGATGCCCCGCGCTACGTTCTGACTCTCATTAACTCCGTGACGCGAAACACGCGCCGCCTTGCTTTTTAACAAGGGCGCAAGCCGTTTGCGCATCATCAAGTGACATCCGCGTAAAACGCGTGCGCCACATTTCGCGTCCTTTGACCTGAACTTTTTCAATTGCAGGTTTTGCATCGTTCAAAATCGATGACAATTGACCCGACAAGCCATCAACCAATGATTTCGCTTGCTTCTGATTAGGAGCGACGCCCACCTGAATCCACCACGTCCGGTTCTTGTCCGCTTGTGATGATGGCGTGGCTGCTGCTTGCGTATCCGTATAGCTGAGCGCCTTGGACACAGGTGCCGGTGCAGCACCAGGTTTCCAAACGAGTTTGGATTGTTGCTCAGCGCCCTTCGCGACAGGCTGCGCTGGTGACGAAAGCGATGCCGTGGGATTTTCCACCATGTCTTCATTGTCAGAAGAGGGGCGTTCGATATCGACGGGGATCGGCGCTTCAGAGATCTTTTTGGCTGTTTTCGGAGCGGCCTTGATATCGCCATTCGACGCCACATCGAGATAGGCATCGACAAGCTCGGCCATGCGGCGGTCACGCGAATTGCCCGAACGACCACCCAAAATTACCGCGAGCAAAGCGCGCCCATCGGAATGAACAGATGTCAAAAGATTGAAACCCGACTTTGCCGTGTAGCCGGTCTTGATGCCATCAACGCCATCAACACGACCAAGCAGCTTATTGTGATTGGCAATTGAAGCGCCGTCATAATCGAATGAACGGAGCGAGAAATATTGGAAGTAACGCGGGAAGCGCGTTTGGATGGACCGGCCCAAAGTTACGAGATCGCGTGCAGTCGTTATTTGACGCGAATTAGGCAGTCCTGAGGCGTTCGCATAGACGGTGCTTTTCATGCCGATCGAACGAGCCTTCTGGGTCATCATCGCGGCAAAGTCTTTTTCGCTGCCGCCTACGGCTTCAGCGACGG
>RFXE01000213.1 GCA_009921785.1 Alphaproteobacteria bacterium | reverse complement strand
CGGAGAGAGACATGACGATTTTGATTATTGGTTTGATTGTTTTGCTCTTGGGCCATTCGGTTCAGATGGTGCCTTCACTTCATGCCAATTTGCAGCGGACAATTGGGCGCAATGTCTATCGCGGCATCTATAGCGTCGTCGCCGTTGTCGGTGTAGCGCTGGTGATCGAGGGCTTTGGCCGTTATCGCGCGGACGGCATGATCCCGCTTTGGGAGCCGCCGACCGGTATGAAGCATCTCAATCTGCTTCTCATGCTTTTTGCTTTTATTGCGCTTGTGGCGAGCCAAGTGCCGCGCGGGTTTATAAAGGCGCGTCTTAAACATCCGATGCTGGTCGGGATTAAGGCCTGGGCCTTTGGGCATCTTCTCGCCAATGGCGATTTGGGCAGCATTATCTTGTTCGGATCAATCCTCGCTTGGGCGGTCGTGAACCGGATTTCATTTAAATGGCGTCCGGCACAGGCTGAGCCGCCCGCGCCACGTGTCTTGGGCGATGTGCTTGCGGTCGGGATCGGTGTTATCGCCTATGTCGCGATGCTTTATCTCCATCCGGTTCTTATCGGCGTTTCGGTCCTCGGTTAGGCCCACCGCCCGATTTTTTGCTTACAAAAGCGGCCGGTCTTCCTTATAGAGGGCCGGTTGCAACCTGTTTTATGAGCGTCTTCAGGCCATGAGCGATATTTTCCGCGAAGTTGACGAGGATCTCCGCCGCGATCAGGCGGTGGATATCTGGAAGAAATATGGGCCGATTTTTATGGCCATCGCTGCCGTCATCGTTGCGGGCACGGCGCTTTATCGCGTTTACGTCCATTTCGAGACGGAGAAGGCCCAGGCGCTCGGTGGCCGTTATCAGGCGGCGCTTGAATTATCACGCACCGGTAAGGGCGAGGAAGCCGCCAAGGAATTTGCGGCAATCGCTGCTGAGGGCGGGGCAGGCTATGGCGTTCTCGCACGGTTCCGCGGTGCGGCTGAAGTGCAGGTGAAGGATAGAGCTGCAGCGGTTGCGCAATTTGATGCGCTCGCCAATGACGGGTCGATTGGCCCCTTGTTGCAAGGCTTGGCGCGTTTGCGCGCCGCCACATTGCTCGCTGATACGCTGTCGCTCGATGAACTTAAAAAGCGTGTCGAGCCGCTCTTGCCGCAAGGCTCGCCCTGGGCGCCGAATGCGCGTGAATTGATTGGCCTTGCCACCATGAAGGCGGGTGATCTTGAAGGCGCAGGAAAGCTTTTCGATCAGGTGATGACGGATCCTTCATCGCCGCCCGGTTTGAAGCAACGCGTTGAAGTGTATTTGGCCCTCGTGAAAGCGGGCAGCAAAGCCCCGTAACAGGGGCGTCATCAAAAGGTGATGAGAAATGTCGTTTACGGTCGCGCTGATCGGCCGACCGAATGTCGGCAAATCTACATTGTTCAACCGTTTGGTCGGGCGGAAGCTCGCGCTTGTCGATGATCAACCGGGTGTGACGCGTGATCGCCGTGCAGGTGAAGCGCATCTCGGCGATTTTGATTTCACCGTCATAGATACAGCAGGGCTTGAAGAGAGCGCGGAGACAACGCTTACCGGTCGTATGCGCATGCAGACCGAAGCCGCCATTCTCGATTCCGATGCCGTGATTTTTCTGATCGATGTGCGTGCGGGCATCACGCCGTCTGATCGCCATTTCGCAACGCTCGTGCGACGTGCGGGTAAGCCGGTTATTCTTCTTGCGAATAAGGCCGAGGGTAAACTTGGCATGATGGAAAGCTATGAAGCGTTTGAATTGGGTCTTGGGGATCCCATTCCGTTTTCAGGCGAACATGGCGAAGGGCTTGCCGATCTTTACGAAGCGCTTCGTAATATTTTCCCGCGTGAAGAGCGCGACGAATATGATGATGAAAACGACAATGAAGATGAAGACGGCGTTGAACGCCCGTTGCGCATCGCGATTGTTGGTCGTCCGAATGCGGGCAAGTCAACACTCATCAATCAGCTGATTGGTGAAGATCGATTACTCACGGGCCCCGAAGCGGGCATCACGCGCGATTCAATTTCTGTTGAATGGTCTTATCGCGGTCGTGGCGTAAAGCTTTACGACACAGCGGGGATGCGCAAGCGCGCCAAGATTGAAGATAAGCTTGAAAAGCTTGCGGTGTCTGATGGGTTGCGCGCGGTTAAATTTGCCGAGGTTGTTGTGCTGTTACTTGATGCAACAATTCCGTTTGAAAAACAGGATCTCGCCATTCTCTCGGTGATTGAGCGCGAAGGGCGCGCCCTCGTTGTCGGCGTGAATAAATGGGATCTCGTTGCTGGTGAAGCCGGACGATTCCAGCGCATGGTTGAGGATGCCGAACGTTTGATCTCGAATGTGAAAGGCGCGTCCATCGTGCCGCTCTCGGGGCTTACAGGGTCAGGCACAGATCAATTGATCGATGCCTGTTTCAAAGCGGCGGATATTTGGTCAACGCGTGTTTCAACGGGACAAATCAATCGCTGGCTTGAAGGCGTGCTTGAAAAACATCCGCCACCCGCCATCTCCGGACGTCGCATAAAAATTCGCTATGCAACACAAGTGAAAGCGCGCCCACCACATTTCGCTTTGTTCGGATCGCAGCTCGACGGGTTGCCCGACAGTTACTTGCGCTATCTGATCAATTCATTGCGTGAGACATTTAATCTGCCGGGTACACCGATACGTTTATCGATGCGCACGGCTAAAAATCCTTACGCAAAAGACTAAGTTAGGCTTTTACGTCGACAGGTTTTCCGAAGTCGCAGAGTCTTGGCGTTGGTCCTGAGAAATCAAAAAGACGACCTGTATCGGTCCAAGACGCAGCGGCCATATCAATGAGATGCGGCACGAGCTCTGAAGGTTCACGCAAGCTCATCGGATCTTCACCGGGAACAGCGGTCGCGCGCATATCGGTGCGCAACGGGCCAGGATCAACCATCATCACTTTGATGGGCGTTGACGATACTTCTTGCGCGTATGTGTGGCCAAGCGCTTCGACAGCCGCTTTCGACACGCTATAAGGTCCCCAATAAGGGCGATGTTTCCACGCGGCCGCAGAGCTCATCAAAATCACGCGGCCCGACTCGGAGCGTTGCAACAGCGGATCGAGAATGCGGATCAGGCGAAAATTCGCCGTCACATTCACAAGCATCACATCGTCCCATTCTTTCGCGACGATATGACCGAGTGGCGAGATGGGGCCGAGGATTGCGCCATTGCCAAAGAAAATATCAAGCTTGCCCCAACGCTCAAGAAGTGCAGGTCCCAAACGATCAATACTATCCATGTCTTTAAGATCAGCGGGCACAAGTGTAGCTGTGCCACCGACACTGCGGATTGCATCATCAAGCTCTTCAAGCGCACCTTGTGTGCGGGCAAGCGCAATCACATGAGCGCCTTCTTTTGCGAAAGCGAGAGCGGTTGCGCGACCGATGCCGCGGGATGCGCCGGTGATGAGCGCAATCCGATTTTCAAGTTTTTTTGTCATGGG
>RFXE01000212.1 GCA_009921785.1 Alphaproteobacteria bacterium | reverse complement strand
AGCCGTGGTTCTTGCCTTATGTGGGCGGATATTTCAGAGTGAAAGACTGGATTGATCGCCGGAAAGATCAGTAAAAATGCGGCAACAGACCGCGTGAATTTTGTTAAGAGGAGGAACCCGATGGCGCTGCGTATAGATCTTACCGAAAATATGTTCGGCGAGAAGGAGAGACATCTCCTGTCAATGGGCGCGTTTCGTGTTTCGACCTTTCGCTATGATAGCGGCATTGCCGCTCTGCGTGTTGCAAATGCGCGCGGTGAAATGATTATTCTGCCTTTCAAAGGTCATCAGATTTGGCGTTGCGCTTTCGATGGGCGTGAACTCGCGATGAAGTCGATGTTTGATGAGCCGGTGAATACACGTTCTTATCTTGAAACCTATGGCGCCTTTTTCATTCATTGCGGATTAACGGGCATGGGCGCCCCGGGCCCGCAAGATCGCCATCCCCTTCATGGTGAATTGCCGAATGCGCCCTTCCAAACATCCTTTATCGAATGTGATGAGGCGTCGAAGACATTACGGATCGGCGGTGCCTATCACTATACGGTTGCGTTTACGGTGAATTATCGCGCGACCTCAACCTATACACTCCAAGAATCAGAAACGCTTTTTGATGCGCGGCTTAATGTTGAAAATCTGATGCAGATACCGATGGATCTCATGTATCTTGCGCATGCGAATTTCAGACCCGTTGATGGCGGTGAATTGATTTATACGGCGAAGAAAACACCGGAAACCGTGCGTGTGCGCCAATCCATTCCGGGCCATATCACACCAAAACCCGGCTATCGCGAATTTATCGACGCGCTCGCGAAAGACCCCTCGCTTCATCACGTGTTGAAGCCCGGCCAAGGTTATGATCCTGAGATCGTATTCTATATCGATATGGAGACGGATAAAGAGGGTTATGCGCATGCTCTCCTCAAGCGTCCTGACGGTGTTGCGGATTACATCCGCTATAAGCCAGCGGAAGCGCGCAGATGTGTGCGCTGGATCAGCCGCACCGGCGATCAGGATGCGATCGGCATGGCTTTTCCGGCGACCGCAGAGCCCGAGGGCTACACGACTGAAAAAGCCAAAGGCAATATGGTGTCGGTTGCCCCGCATGGAACATGGTCCGTCGCCATGCGGCTCGGAAGCCTCTCTAGGTCTGAAGCCGAGGCTCTGATCAAGACAATTGCCTAGGCTCGGGTACTGTTTTTCACGCCTTGGCAGCGTCTTCGGCTTGAAGGCATTCGATCAATCCTCTACGGCTCTCGCGACATGCGCGGCCTTTTTGGTTCGCCCCCTCTATAAATAAGGAACCGACAATGAAAGCGAAACTGGGTATTTCTCCAATCTCGTGGTGGAACGACGATCTTGTCGAATTGAGCGATGATGTTTCGCTGGAGGAATGTTTGCGGCAAGCTGCCGAAGCGGGTTTCACTGGCATGGAAACAGGCCGTCGTTTTCCGCTTGATCCGAAAGAGCTTGGGGCAATCTTATCGCGCTTCGGTATCTCTGTATGCGGGGGATGGTTTTCGGGTCTTCTGGTTGATGGTGATATCGAGCGCGAGAAAGAGCGCATCGCTGCACAAATGACATTGTTCAAAGCGATGAACGCGCCCTGCATTATCTATGGTGAAACGGCCCGCACCATTCAGGGTGATCGTTCAAAGCCGCTTGCGACTAAACCGAAATTGTCTGAAGACGAGATCAAGGCCTATGCACGTAAAATGACGGCGTTTGGTGAATGGTGTGCTGATCAGGGTATGCCGCTCTCTTACCATCATCATATGGGCGCGGTGATCGAGACCGAACATGAGCTCGATCTCTTCATGAAATATTCGGGCGAAGGCATTCCGCTTCTTTATGATGCGGGGCATATGGCTTTCGCAGGCGGTGATGTGCTGCGTGTTATCGACAAGCATCACAAGCGTATTACGCATGTCCATACAAAAGATGTGCGCATGGATGTGATCAATCACCTTGATCGGACAAAAGAGTCGTTCCTTGATGCCGTGATCAAAGGCGCCTTTACAGTGCCGGGTGATGGCGCGCTTGATTTCGAAGCGATTGTTAAAAAACTCGCTTCCTATGGTTATGAAGGCTGGTTTGTTGTGGAAGCCGAACAGGATCCTGTGAAAGCGCCACCTTTGAAAATGGCCAAGATCGGACATAAGGAGTTGCTGCGTGTGATGGCGTCTGCGGGCTATCAGGTTGTAGCGCATTGAGCGAAAGCCATCAGGAATGCTCGCGTTTTTCAGTTTTCTAAGCGGCTATGTTTTAAGCCAGTTTTTTCGATCTTTTCTTGCGGTGATTGCGCCGGAGCTGGGCAAAGAACTGGGTCTTGATCCGCAAGCTTTGGCTGCGCTGCAAACCGCTTGGATTCTGGGCTTCATCGTGATGCAATTCCCGGTGGGATGGGCGCTTGATGCTATAGGTCCACGCCGCACGGTTCCTGTGACGATGGTGGCGGCCGTTATTGGCGCGCTTTTGTTTGCTAAGGCTGAAAGCGGGTTCGTTCTGCAGATCGCGCTTGTCTTGATCGGGATTGGCTGCAGCGCGATCTATATGGGTGCGGTCTATGTTTTTGGACGCATCTATCCGCCGCAACGCTTCGCGCTTTTGTGCAGTTGGCTCATTGGTATTGGCTCTGCCGGTAATCTCATTGCCGCGTCACCTCTGGCCTATGCGACAAGTCTCATTGGATGGCGCGGTGCCATGGTTGGCATGGCCGTCATCACAGCTCTTGTTGCGATCCTTCTCGCATTCATCATTCGCAATCCTCCGCGTGTCACAACCGCGCGTGCGGTCGGGTTGATTGAAGGACTTCGAACGATTTTTTCTCTTCGCGCTTTGTGGCCTCTCTTGCCTATTTCGACGATCAGTTATGCGGTGCTCATTGCTGAACGCGGCCTCTGGGCCGGCCCTTATCTGACCGATGTGTTCGGTTTGGCGCCGGTAGAACGCGGGACGATTTTGTTGATCATGGCCGCGTCGATGTCCGCTGGCGCGTTGATCTACGGACCGCTTGATCGCGTCTTCGGCGGTTATAAATGGATTTCCGTCATCGGCACGGCGATTACGGCCGCGGGCTTTTTGGGTCTCGCGCTGTTTGAGCCCTCGCTCACACGCTCCGCTGTTCTTCTCTCGGTTCTGGGCGCTGCGGGCATGACCTATGGCGTGTTGATGGCGCATGGACGCGCCTTTGTGCCTGATCATCTTCTCGGGCGAGGCATTACCTTTCTCAATATTCTCTTCATTGGGGGCGCGGCGATCATCCAGCCAATTTCAGGTGCGGTGATGAAGCAGCTCTTGGAAGGTCCGCCGCAATTCGCCTATGCCGTTTTACATGGTGGGTTTGCGATACTTCTTCTGATGAGCCTCGCAATCTATCTTGTATCGAAAGACGTAAGGCGCGATCATCTTTAGTGTCTCTTGTTGCCGTGTAAGGGGTAGGGCGATGACAAATGACCGGCGTTTTGCGGATACGGGCGCGGAGCCGCCTGATCAGGATTTGAAGACGCG
>RFXE01000211.1 GCA_009921785.1 Alphaproteobacteria bacterium | reverse complement strand
ATGGCCGCCGCAACCAGTTTTAACCGCGCGGCGCGTGATTGCCTTCACCGGTATGGTGTTCGGCATGTTTATGGCGATTCTGGATATTCAGATCGTCTCGGCGTCTTTGGCTGAAATTCAAGCAGGCCTCTCGGCAAGTGCTGAAGAAATTTCCTGGGTGCAAACCGCTTATCTCATTGCTGAAGTGGTGATGATTCCGCTGTCCGGCTTTCTCGGTCGTATGGTCTCCACGCGTTATCTCTTCGCAGCATCAGCGGCGGGCTTTACACTGATGAGCGTGATGTGCGCGCAAGCCTCATCCATTGAAGAGATGATACTTTGGCGCGCGCTGCAGGGCTTCATTGGTGGCGGTATGATTCCGTCTGTCTTTTCCGCTGCCTTCACAATTTTTCCGCGTGATAAACAATCGATTGTTTCACCCATCATCGGACTCGTCGCGACCTTAGCACCCACAATCGGACCGACCGCTGGCGGCTATCTTACCGATCTTTTTTCATGGCATTGGCTCTTTCTCGTCAATGTCATTCCCGGCATTGGCGTCACATTGGCCGCATGGTTTCTGATTGATTTCGACAAGCCGAACTGGGGGTTGTTTAAAACATTTGATTGGTGGGGTCTTGCAGGTATGGCCGCCTTACTCGGCGGGCTTGAATATGTCTTGGAAGAAGGGCCCGCGAAAGACTGGTTTCAAGATGAAGCCATTCTCTGGTGCGCGGTATTAAGCCTTGTTGGCAGCCTCATCTTTTTCTATCGCGCCTTTACCGCAGCGACACCGATTGTCGATCTCAAAGCTTTTTCAAATCGCAATTTCGCCTCTGGTTGTTTGGCCTCTTTCACAATTGGCATCGGGCTTTATGGTTTAACCTATCTATATCCTGTCTTCCTTGCGCGCGTGCGCGGATATACATCGCTTGAAATCGGCGAGACGATGTTTCTCACCGGTGTAGCGATGTTTTTCACCGCACCTTTTGCCGGACGCTTATCAGCAAAGCTTGATCCCCGGATCATGCTCGCCATCGGCATTTTTGGATTTGCGATTGGAACTTTTCTCGCATCAACGCTCACGAAAGAGTGGGGCTTTCATGAATTGATTTGGCCACAGATTTTCCGTGGCGTGTCTTTGATGTTCTGCATGGTACCGATCAATAATGTCGCGCTCGGCACACTACCCCCCGAGCGATTGAAAAACGCCTCCGGCCTTTTCAATCTCACGCGCAATCTCGGCGGTGCCGTGGGTCTTGCGCTTATCAATTCGCTTCTCAATGACCGCTGGGATTTTCACCTCCAACATTTGCGGGAAAAAATTGCGTGGGGACGACAAGTGGCGGATGAAACTCTTGCCAATATCACGCAAGGCTTTGCGACATTGGGAGACAATGCCGCGCTCGCCGCAACGAAACAAATGTCCATGCTGGCAAGACGCGAAGCCTTGGTGCTGGCGCTTGGCGATGTATTCCTCGCTCTCACTTTTGTGTTTCTTCTGATGTTGCTCGTTCTCCCCGCAATCAAACGCGCAGGCGGACCACGTGGTGCCGGTGGCGGACACTAAGCCCGCACCCTTATCGGATGGAAATACTCATCCGCCCTAAGGTCCCGTAATCTGCAATCACATGATCACCGACCTCTATCGGCACGGGCACGACGCAGGTTCCCGTGGTGACGACATCGCCGGCTTTAATGCCCTCAGCATAATGTGCCACTTCATTCACGAGCCAATGCAAAGCACGGCGCGGGTCACCTAATGCGGCTCTCCCCGCACCGGTTGCTACAATCTCATCACCTTTCAAGGCGCGCACTTCATGATCTGCGAGATCAAACTCGCGCCATGACTCATCAAACGCTTCGCCAATCATCAACCAACAGGCGCAGGCCGTATCGGCAATCAAGCTCGGTGCGCCGACTACAGTGAAATCCTTGTAACGTGAATCCGGAATCTCAATTGAGGGATGCAAGCTCTGAATGGCGTTCATCACCTCATCATAAGAATAATCCGCTCCGCGCGGCGGCAAGGCGTGCGCAAAGCGAAAAGCAAATTCGACTTCGGCAACCTTCATAATATTATCGCCGAGTATTACCGCCTGATGAGGCGCGATCATACGGTCCGATAAAAGCCGCCCGCCCAAAGGGCCATCGACATTTATATGCGCCTGCCCCGCTTTGCTCGTGGCGGCAATCTTCCACCCCACGACAGTCTGACCCGCGTGCTCAGCCACGGCCGCGCCGATTCGGTACCCCGCAGCGCGATCCTTCGGCCGCAAAGTCTCCGGCAAGCCGTCGATCCTCGTACTGGCCTGCCAATGGCGCCAGAGCAGCGCGGCGGTATCTTTGTCCTGAGGGTCTCGGTTTGGCATCAATTAAGCTCGTGCTTGTCTCGGGTGAGCCCATATTCTCGCCGATTGGGGAAAAGCTGCAAGGGGCCACCCTTTCCCCCTCCCGCCTCGAATGCTAGATGAGACCATCATGCTTGAAGGTCTAACTCCCAAAAACCCCACCCATCTGATGCGGCTGAATTCGGACGAGCGCACCGCGCGCGCCGTTGCCGATATCGTCATGGAAACATTCGACCCCAATGAAACGGCCGCCGCCGCATTCGAAAATGAAGCGGAAGCCCGTTGGGAAACGGAAGTCTATTTTGCTGACGCGCCCGATGAAGAGGCGATGCGCACGCTCATCCGCGAGACGGTGAGCGCTGCGGCAGCCGAAGGTTTGATTTTCGAAACACTCGCAGAAAAAGACTGGGTGAAAGCCTCTCTTGATGGACTCTCGATTGTGGATGCCGGGCGTTTCCGCGTGCATGGCGCGCATGATCGCAATCGCATCGCGCAAAATGCCATTGGCATTGAGATTGAAGCGGCGCTCGCTTTCGGTACCGGTCATCATGGCACGACACGCGGCTGCCTCCTTATGCTCGATTATATTTTGAAGCGGCGTCGTCCGCGCCATGTCATTGATATCGGCACGGGCACGGGCGTGCTGGCGATTGCGGCAGCGCGCGCGTTGCGAGCGCCCGTGGCCTCAGGCGATATCGATCCTGTTGCGGTGGAAGCCGCGCTCTCCAATGCACGGCTTAATCGGGCCAACGCCTATGTGCGCCCTGTCGTCGCCAAAGGCGTATCGCATCCATCATTGATGATGAATCGCCATTATGATCTTGTCTTTGCCAATATTCTCGCGCGGCCTTTGATTAGACTTGCGCCTTCAATTGCGAAGATTGCGTCACCCGATGCCGATATCGTGCTCTCCGGATTACTTGCGCATGATGTGCCCGGCGTTGTGAGTGCTTATGGTCAACAAGGCTGGCATCTTCAAAAGCGGATTGATCTTGAAGGCTGGGCAGCTTTGCTGTTGCATCGTGTTGCGGGCCATCCCCTCACCCGTTTCTAGATTTCTTTTTTGCGAGGACTATTCAATGACCGGCGCGATTTTCCAAAGCTTTGAACAAAAAACAACACCGCAACAAGGCGCGCCGCATCTAAAGGCATTGCGTGAAGAATTAAAAAAGCGCGGTCTTGATGGCTTTATCGTGCCGCGCACGGATGA
>RFXE01000022.1 GCA_009921785.1 Alphaproteobacteria bacterium | reverse complement strand
ATATTCCCACGGCAATAACACTAATCGATGGATCTTTTTCGAGTCGTATTCAGTTCCAGATTGACGCTATTTTGCCCTACAAGATATTGGCCGATAGAGCTTCCGGCACATCAATCGAATTTGAAATCTGGGAAAGTACCGGAAAGAAAATTGCAGACGATTACTTTTCGTCTTATAACTGGAGCCCTATTACAAAAAACTCGTTAGTGGATATTTATCTTGGCAGTGAAGTGGGCCCAGGAACTTATAACTTGCTTGTTAGAACTATCTATAAAACTAATACAGATGGACTTCTGAGTAGCTACTTGAAGACTGAATTTAGCCAGGGAATCACCATTTCTGGAACCGCTCGTCAAAAGACGACACAGCCAAAGATCCTCTACCAAAACAAGTTCAACTCCCAGACTCCTCATCATCCAAGTTGGAATTCACCATCAAGGGCCTTCTTCCCATCAAGGAACTTACAGATAGGGCTCTAGGTGTAGAAGTTGAGTTTGAAATTTGGTCTGAGAAGGGTTGGAAAGTTGCTAATAAGACTATTTTTTCCAGCGATTGGAACACACGAGCACCCGATACGACTGTCTCAATGTATATGTATTCTGACCGCTTCAATGACCCAACCACCTTAAGAGTTATTACTACTTATTCAACGAAGACCAATGGTCTCCTTACTTCATATTTGGAAGATATAGCCAATTTTCCAATTACGGTACTTGGAAAGAGCACTACAACCTCTGAGAGAGGAAGGACCGATAAAGATTATCTCTATTTCGGTAATGTCAAACAAGTAGGTGACATATGGAAAGGGGCAATTCCTACTGAAGTAACTTTGCCCACCTCTGGTTATTCAAAAGAAATACAATTCCAAATTGAAGGTTTGATTGCTTACAAAACGTTGGCGAGCAAATCTTTAGGAGTACAAGTTGAATTTGAAATCTGGAGCGAGGTTCCAAGCTTCATCATCGATACGCTCCGCCACCTTGTGAGCGAGAGCGGACGGGTTGTGAATGCGGGTCGGATTTTCATGGAGAGTGAAACCGGCTTACGCGCGATCAACGATATCGATCAAATAGCGCAATTTGAATTTGCGGCGAGCCACGCCTCAGAAGCGATCAAGCGCGTTCTTTTCGGTCTGCACCCGGGACTACGCGAGATGGAGGCTGCACGCCTCATGGCGATGGGCCAATATCCGCTCAGTGCTCACCCCATGTTGTCGTCCGGCAAACGCGCCTATGCCGGATTAGAATCGCCCGGTGATCGGGTTATCAACAAAGGCGATCCGATCACAATGGCCATTGGCCTTTGGGGTGGCTTAACAGCGCGTGCAGGATGGGTTGCTGAGTCAGCCGATGATTTACCCGACGCGGCCCGTGATTATGTCTCCCGTTTGGCAGCGCCCTATTTCGATACGGCCGCCGCTTGGTACGAAATGATGGGCATCGGCGTTTCGGGTGGTGATCTCTACCGCATGGTGTGGGATAGGTTGGGTGATCCCTTTTTCGGGCTCATTCTCAATCCTGGTCATCTCATTCATATCGATGAATGGATGAACACGCCGATCTATCTTAACAGCACCGAGACCTTACGCTCACATCAAGCGATTCAGCTCGATATTATTCCCGCGACAGGATCAGCCTATTTTACAACGAATATCGAAGACGGCATTGCCCTTCTTGATGAAAAAGGACGCGCTGCCTTTGCTGAAGCCTATCCCGATGCCTGGCAGAGAATTGAAGCGCGCCGCGCTTTTATGGCTGACACCTTAGGAATAAATCTAAAACCCGAAACACTTCCGCTCAGCAATCTCGCTGGATATCTCGCGCCCTTCTTTCTCTCGCCTAAAATGGCTTTCGTAAGGACATGACCTCGGAACAAACGGCTTTTATCGCGCAGCCTTTTGTCTCTTTAGATGCAGCGAACCCCAATGCGCCATTGCCTCAATGACCGGCTTTAGAGATCGACCATGGGGCGTCAGCCGATAGTCAACACGCGGGGGCACTTCAGCATAAATTGTACGTTGAACCAAACCATTCGCCTCAAGTTCGCGAAGACTTGTTGTAAGCATATGTTGTGTGATGCCAGGGATTGTGCGCTTTAACTCATTGAAGCGTGCCACACGCTTAGCTAACTGACACAAGATCATTAGTGTCCATTTACCCGATAGAACCTTAAGCGCCGCCTGAATTTCTGGCGGTGGTCCATCAAGAAGATCGCGCTCCAACACGCAAGACATTGTCTTGTTTGCTTTAACAGTCATATTTTTCATACTACACCACTTTTTTAATCCTACTATTTCAATTCATCTTGGTATGATAATCGAAATATGACGGAATTACGAATGTAAAAATTTCGAAACATTACGATTATGAAGGAACAAATGATGGCGGGTGAAAAGGTTTTAGTACTGAATGCGACAGGAAAAGTGGGTCGTAATACATGTCGTGCGCTGAAAGAAGCGGGATTTGAGGTCTTTGGAACAACCCGCTCGAACACAAGCGAACTCACCAAAATGGGCGTCCACCCTGTCACGTGTAACTACACCGATCGCACGGATCTTGATCGCGCCCTTGCCGAAACCGGCGCTAAGAAAGTCTTTTCAATCACGGATTATTTTTTAGCCGCAAAATCTAAGCCTGAAGTCGAAATTCAGCACGGCAAGAATGCCATCGACGCGGCAAAAGCAGCAAAAGTTGATCACTTCATATTTGTCAGTGTCGTTGATGCTGAATGTTTCAATGAACATGTAAAACATATTAAAACGAAGATCATCATCGAGGATTATCTGCGTCAATCCGGCCTCCCCTTTTCAATTTTGCGTCCGACGGCATTTTTTGATGATCCCAAAAACTGGAATCCGCTTAAAAAGGGCGCGCTCAAATTTCTTTCGACAAAGACAATCAAATATTGTGCAACCTATGATATTGGCCGAGCGGCAGCCGTCATGTTCAAAAACCGGGACACATGGCTCAGTCGTTCCTTAGACGTCATTGCCTGGGAGGGTGATCTTTCACAAGTCGCAAAAGCGTTGGAAAAAGTTGGTGGAGTTCCGGTTACCTTTAAGCTGGCGATGCCGATATTCTTACGCCGGCTCTTTCTCAAAGATCTACATAACATGTTCCTCTATTTCGAAGCCGGCGGCCCAAAGGGGTCGCCTGCGGAATTTAGAAAAGTTATCCCCGAAGCTTTATCGGCCGAAGACTGGTTCCGCTTCCACGGATTCTATTCAAATGGCGAGAAAATCGGCGCTTGATCGCACGAAAATAATCAGCCCATCTGAAAATACAAAACCCCGCTTACGCGGGGTTTTTTTGAACATAATTTGATAGTGGCCGTCAGACCGAATGTTCATGGCCCCGTATTTGCTTTTTGCTTCTCGCGCGACGCGATTTCAATGACTATTTTTCTCTGCCAGAAGGGAGCAAAACATTGATTAATATAGATATATTTAAGATCATCGCAATTTTCTCCGAACGAGGGGCTCATTTATTCGTGGCTAAATCATCATCAAAATGCCTATGATTTACGCAGAGTTCATAAATGCGCCCCGAATTTTGAGTATGAATAATGCGAACTGTTTCTATTGAAGAGTTTACGCCAGAGAATTTTCAAGTCTATGGCCATATCCTTGACGCATCTCAGGCGAAACCACGCCTTAATTTCTGCGTTGATTTTATCAATGAGCGATCCGATGCGCGGTTGAATCTGGCGCTTATTCAAGCGCCGATGATTTCCTTACCCTTCTCCTATGATGTGCTGGAGCGCCATCCTTATTCCGAACAGATTTTCCTACCTCTCAGCACAACAATCTCCCTCATTGTTGTTGCGCGCTCTGATCACGAGGCAAAGCCGGACTTTACAACGCTTAAAGCCTTCATCATCCCGCCTGGATTAGGAATTATTTATCGTCCTGATACCTGGCACACCGGAATGGTGGCGCTCGAAGGCCCGGGCCACTTTGCTATGCTCATCCATGAAGCGGGCACGGATGATGATTGTCATTACCTACCCGTTCCGCGATTTGAAGTTCGAGCATAATGAAACATTAACGTTCAATAACATTGAAGGGCGAAATCTGATGAGTGTTTTTGATTGCGTTATTCGTGGTGGCACAGTGGTAACCGCTGCCGACACAGTAAAAGCCGATGTCGGCATTCGCGGCGGCAAAATCATTAGCGTTGCCGAAAAGCTCGATGATGGCAGAAAGATTATCGATGCGTCGGGTCTTTATGTCATGCCCGGCGGGATTGATAGCCATGTGCATCTGGCGCAACCTGCCTTCGGTGGACCTGCCATGGCCGATGGCTTTGAAAGCGGCACGCGCTCAGCCATCGCCGGCGGCAATACAACGCTTATTCCTTTTGCGTTACAGCCGCGCGGCGCTTCACTTCGTCAAAGCGTTATTGATTATCATAAAGAAGCCGATGGACAGTCTTTCTGCGATTATGGCTTCCATCTCATCATCACCGACCCCAATCCAACGGTCTTGGGGCAGGAATTACCGGCCTTGGTTGCGGATGGTTATACATCCTTCAAAGTTTTTATGACCTATGACGATCTTGTGTTGAATGATCGCCAATTGCTTGAAGTCTTTGATTGCGCGCGTGGTTGCGGCGCCCTCGTGATGGTTCATTGCGAAGGTTATGACGCAATTAAATTCATGACTGATAAATTGGAGCGGGCCGGCAAGATAGCGCCTTACTATCATGCAACCTCTCGGCCTTCGTCTGTTGAACGCGAGGCAACCCATCGCGCGATTAGCCATGCCGAATTGACCGATGTGCCGATTATGGTTGTGCATGTATCGGGCCGTGAACCTATGGAACAAATTCGCTGGGGGCAGCAGCGTGGTCTTAAAATCTATGGCGAAACATGTCCGCAATATATTGCGTTAACGGCGGATGATCTCAAAGGCCTCAATATGGATGAAACGGGTGGCAAATATGTCTGCTCACCCCCGCCGCGTGATGAAGCGAATTGGGAAGCGATTTGGGAAGGCATACGCTCCGGCGTTTTCCAAACCTTCTCATCCGATCATTGCCCCTTCTATTTTGAAGGGCCACAAGGCAAAAAGAATCCGAAAGCACGAACATCCTTCCGCTGGGTGCCCAACGGCATTCCCGGAGTCGAAACACGATTGCAAATTCTCTATTCAAAGGGTGTGGTCGAAGGCCGCATCTCGATCAATGAATTCGTCGCTCTGACATCCACGAACCACGCCAAACTTTACGGCCTCTATCCGCAGAAGGGCTCCATCGCGCCCGGTTTCGATGCCGATATTGTGTTGTGGGATCCCAACCGCAAGGAAACCATTCGCCAAGAGCTGATGCACCATGGTGCTGATTACACGCCCTATGAAGGGATCACGGTGACGGGCTGGCCCTCACTCACAATGCTGCGTGGCAAAGTGGTTGCCGAAGACGGCCGTATAACGGGCGAGAAGACCGATGGTGCGTTCCTTAAACGCAGCCTCTCACCCTATGCCGTGCCGCAAGGCAAACCCGCTTGGGACAGATAAAAATGGATCATAAACCAAGTAATCAGTCGAGCGCCCTCGAAAGCGCCATTCGGATTGTTGAGGCTTATCTCGATGCCTCGATGATCCCCGATCCCGTTGAGGCTGCGCGCTATATCGCCCCGGACCTCATATTCACCTTTACCGGCGGGCGGCGCTTTGATCATCCGCGCGATGCCGCTGCATTTAATTCTAAACGCTATCAATGGGTTAAAAAGCGCCGTGAGCGCTCTGACGCCTCTCAATCGCAGGGCGAAGTGATCGTCTATAATATCGGGACGCTCCATGGCGCCTGGCCAGACGGAACGCCTTTTGAAGGTAATCGTTATGTCGATCGGTTTGTGATCCGTGACGGTTTGATCGTCAAAATGGATGTGTGGAACGACAGCGCGGAACGCCTGCTCATTAGACACGAAATTGATGCTTGATGTTCTTCGCCCAAAAAATAGGCAGTATTACAATTTTTAAACGTGGATTACTTGAATACTGCCTATCGCAAGGTAAAGGCAATTGAATTAATTGAATAATTTTTGATGGCATAGCCGTTGCATTCTTGATGTCCGTTGGAACAAACGGGCGTCTTTGGCATGACTTCAAAGTCAACACTTGAATTAGTTCAAGTATCAAAACTTTTCGGGAACACAGTTGCCGTCGATCATATTGATCTAAAAATTCCTGAAGGGTCTTATTGCTGTTTACTCGGTCCCTCGGGCTGCGGCAAAACGTCCACACTACGTATGATTGCCGGTCACGAACCGGTGACATCGGGCGACATTATCATTGGAGCAAATAATGTAACAGATTTGCTGCCTGCAGGTCGCAATACGGCGATGATGTTTCAGTCTTATGCGCTTTTTCCGCATTTGAATGTCATCGATAACGTGTCTTTTGCATTAAAAATGCGCGGCGTTGATAAGGCTGAGCGTCATGCTGAAGCCCGTAAGCTTCTTGCCCTTGTGGATATGCAGGCCTATGAGCAAAGACTGCCTGCACAATTATCCGGCGGTCAGCAACAACGCGTCGCGCTTGCGCGTGCGTTAATCACAAAGCCACAAATTCTTCTGCTCGACGAACCGCTTTCGGCCCTTGACCCGTTCCTGCGCCTTCGTATGCGGACTGAATTGAAAAGGCTTCAACGCGAGCTGGGCATTACCTTTATCCATGTCACACATGGTCAAGATGAAGCCATGGCGCTTGCTGATCTTGTTGTGTTGATGAATGCAGGAAAAATCGAACAGCAAGGCAGCCCTCGCGAGATTTTTAATTATCCCCGCACAGAATTTGTTGCGAAATTTATCGGCGGCCATGCCGTGATCCGCGCGGGTCAATCGAGTGTTGCAGTCCGCAATGATCGGTTGATTTTGAAATCACCAAGCGATGGTGTGTCAGGCCCCTTCGTTGCCGGGACAATCAAGGAAATTGAATATCAAGGCACCTTCGTTCGCGTTTCCATTGCCGGCGAAGAAGGCAATGATCTTGCGGCAGAATTATCCGACGACACAATTGATCAGATGAATGTTTCGATTGGTGATCGCGTGCTCGTGACGTGGAATGCCGACCAGGCTCACCCGCTCAACTCTTCTCAAATCGCAACCGTCCCGACCGCTGGCGCGGCGTGACATTTAACTGGAGCATATGATGACTGACTCTGTAAAATTGAATGCTAAAGTGAGCCGCCGCTCGCTTTTGAAAGGGGCTGCAGGCCTTGCGGGCCTTGCTGCGGGCTCCGGCGCGATCACCGGCTTTCCTTATGTCAAATCCGCTGAGCCGAAAGTGTTGCGCTATCTTGGCACGGGCGTGAACGAAGGCGATTTGATTGGTCAACAATGCTTAAAAGACACAGGCATCAAGATTGAATATATTTCGGCAACGACTGACGATGTGACCAAGCGCGTCATCACACAGCCGAATTCGTTCGATGTTCTCGATACCGAATATTTCTCGCTGAAGAAGCTTGTGCCATCAGGCAATATCCTTGGCCTCGAAGCCAAGAAGATCAAAGAATTTAACAATATCACGCCGGTGTTTACAAAGGGCCAATTGCCCAACGGCAAGAAGATTGGCGATCAAGGCACGGCGCCGTGGAAAGTGCTCTATCTGGAAGGTGCGAATTCGAAGAATTTCTCGAAGACCGCCACCGATTATGTGACGCTGATCCCGACCGTATACAACGCCGACACGCTCGGCATTCGTCCGGACCTCATCAAGCGCCCGATCTCCTCATGGGCTGAATTGCTGAACCCAGAATTCAAGGGCAAGGCTTCAATTCTCAACATTCCTTCAATCGGTATCATGGATGCCGCAATGGTCATTGAAGCCACCGGTCAGCATAAATATGCCGACAAGGGCAATATGACGAAGGAAGAAATCGATCTCACGATGAAGATCTTGACCGAAGCCAAGAAGGCCGGCCAGTTCCGCGCGTTCTGGAAGGACTTTAATGAGAGCGTCAACCTCATGGCATCGGGTGAAACTGTCATTCAATCGATGTGGTCGCCTGCTGTGACGAAAGTCCGTTCGATGGGCATTCCGTGCACCTTCCAACCCCTCAAGGAAGGCTATCGTTCATGGGCGTCGGGCTTCTGCGTCTCGAAGGCAGCAACCGGTCCGAAGCTCGAATGGGCTTATGAATTCGTCAACTGGTTCCTCTCGGGTTGGGCTGGCGGTTACCTCAATCGCCAAGGCTATTACTCAGCCGTTCTCTCCACCGCCAAGGCCAATATGTCTGAGGACGAGTGGGGTTACTGGATGGAAGGCAAGGCGGCCAAGGGTGACATTAAAGCTCCGGATGGCTCCTTGCTTGAAAAGGCTGGCGCAGTGCGTGACGGTGGTTCCTATGACGACCGCATGGGCAATGTTGCCTGCTGGAACGCCGTGATGGACGAAAACGACTATATGGTTCGCAAGTGGAACGAATTCATCGCTGCGTAATCTAATCTCGTTAGCCTGTCGCGCTAGCTGAGCGCGGCAGGCCTTCCTCTTTTTGTTTATTTGACCCGAGCGCACCGTTTCATGACACAGTCCCGGACCTCTCTGATTGCCTGGCTACAAGCCGGACCGATGATGCTGGTCTTTGTGGCGTTTTTTTTGTTACCACTTATCTTCGTGGTGATCGTCAGCGCATGGGACTATAATGAATACGAAATGCTCCCCGCCTTCAGCTTCCGGGGTTATACGGATACATTCGAGGGCTGCATCGTTCAGCTACCCGAATTGTGCACGATTTTAAAAACCTATGCAAAAACAGTAAAACTCTGCTTTCTCACTTGGCTTATTACGCTCACTCTTGGTTTCACGATTGCCTATTTTCTGGCATTCCATATCAAATCGAAAACATGGCAAATTCTTTTATCGCTGCTCTGCACGATCCCGTTTTGGACGTCGAATGTCATCCGCATGATCGCGTGGATTCCCCTTCTTGGGCGTAATGGCCTCATCAATCAAGGCTTGATTGATTTAGGATTGATCAAGGTGCCGATGGAATGGCTATTATTCTCTGAATTTTCTGTTGTGCTCGCTTTTGTGCATCTCTTCACCTTCTTCATGGTGGTGCCCATTTTCAATTCGATGATTAGAATCGACCATAAGTTGATCGAGGCCGCTTATGATGCCGGTGCCTCAGGCTTTCAAACGCTCGTCAATATCATCATTCCGCTTGCCAAGCCTGGCATTGTCATCGGTTCGATTTTTGTTATCACCATCGTCATGGGCGACTTTGTGACGATTGGCGTGATGGGCGGGCAACAAATTGCATCCGCCGGAAAAATCATCGAGACGCGCTTGAATGCATTGCAATTTCCTGCTGCCGCAGCGGACGCTGTGATTCTTCTCGGAATCACGATTGTGATTATTTCGATGCTCACACGTCTCGTCGATATTCGTAAGGAATTGTGAGATGAGCGACCGTCGATCAAAAACCTTCTATATTTTAGCTGCAATATTTACAGCCTATGTATTATTTCTCTATGGCCCAATGTTTGCGATTTTCGTTTTGTCTTTTCAGGGACCTGAAGGTGGCCTTACATTCCCGATGAACGGCATATCCCTTCATTGGTTCTATAAAGTGTTCGAAGGTAATGGCGTTGTTAATATCGGCGCGGCCTTCAAACGCTCGCTTGCTTTAGGCGCTGTCGTGATGATGATCACTGTGGTCTTCTCAGTGGCCGCCGGCATGGCGTTCCGCAAGGGCTTCAAAGGCGCCTCAGTTTTATTCTACGCCGCGATCGCCTCTTTGATCATGCCTTCGATCATCACATCACTCGGCATCGCGCTTGAGTTTCGACTATTCGATGATCTGATGATTAATCATGCGAATGATTTGGGTCTCGGCTGGTTTGCTGAGGGATGGACCACAGCAATGGGGCTCTTTACCTCAGGCCTTGGCGCGCATTTAACCTGGACACTGCCCTTCGGTCTCCTGATCATGTTTGCTATTTTTAATCGCTTTGATGCGCGGCTTGAAGAAGCGGCTCGCGATCTCGGCGCGACACCTTGGCAGACCTTCCGCCATGTCGTGTTGCCAATCATTCTGCCCTCGGTTGTAGGCATCGGACTGTTCGGCTTCACGCTGTCATGGGATGAACTCGCACGCTCTAGCCAATCCATTGGTTCGGTGAATACATTGCCACTCGAATTGCAGGGTCTCACGACCACGGTGACGAAGCCTGATATTTATGCGCTTGGCACGCTCACGACAGCCGTATCCTTCATTGTTATATTTGCAGCGCTGTTTATCATTCAACTCTTGCAGGCACGGCAACGACGTTTCGGCTCGGATGCCGGAAAGGGTTTAATGTAATGCGGATTCTCGTCATCAATCCAAACACAACACATTCTATGACCGAGAAAATTGGTGAAGCGGCGCGCAACGTTGCCGCCGCAGGAACAACGATCATTGCGGTCAATCCCGCCGATGGTCCTGTGTCAATTGAAGGCTATTATGATGAAGCCTTTTCTGTGCCAGGATTATTGACAGAAATTCGGAAGGGCGAAGCCGACAAGATCGATGCTCATATTATTGCTTGCTTTGATGACACAGGTTTAGAGGCGGCCCGAAGTCTTGCGAGCGCGCCGGTGATCGGGATTGGCGAAGCAGCCTTCCATTTTGCTTCCCTCCTGGGTCATCGATTTTCAGTGATCACGACTCTGTCGCGCTCGATCGCCGCGATTGAAACCAATCTCATGAAATATGGATTAGCCTCACGATGCGCGCGCGTAAGAGCGTCTGAAATTCCGGTTCTTGAACTTGAAAATCCGGCGTCCAATGCGTCCGCGCGCATTAGCGAAGAGATTGAGCGCGCTAAGAATGAGGATAATGCCGAGGCGATTGTGTTGGGCTGCGCAGGTATGGCTGATCTCGCGCAACGGCTTTCATTAAAACACGGTCTACCGGTTGTTGATGGTGTTGCGGCCGCCGTTAAACTGGCAGAAGGCCTCGGTGTGTTGGGTCTAAAAACATCAAAGCTTGGCGCTTACGCGACGCCTTCCGCTAAAGTCTATCGCGGGCAATTTAAAGACTCAGCCCCCTAGCGCTTAAGATAACGCTCAATAGAGCGGTCCATTCGTCCCAAAGAGAGAACCGGCCAGATTTGATCTCGACTAGTGAATATACACGCAAAAATGATAATTTTGGGCCTTTTTTTATTAACCCACGCCTTCTTACGCGCTGAGCTATAATTTAACCCCCAGCGGCCGTTCTTATCGTTATAGCGAAAAGGCGGTTTCTATGCGGATCACATTCAATCCCAGCATAATGAACACAAGCCCCATAAAGCCCGTGCATCGAGTGGTGCGCCGGAAGCCTTCGCTTGTCTCTGAATATACCCAACCAGAACCCGCCAGCGTTCCGCCCGTCATCACCGCCATGTCGGAATTCGCAACCCAGCGCTCTCGGGAAGAGACGGCTGAGGGAAAAGAGTACAAAGAGCGGAATCCGCTCTGGAATACGATGCTCAATCTCTAACAGGCTCTCACTTCTCCCGACATCTATGTTGTCTCAGCATGAACCCTGAAGGCCTCACTTTGTAGGGGGCAAGCTATCGTGGTGCTGATACAAAGCACTGGCAGGGGCGACAAACCAGTCAATCTACAATATTCTCTATATGAGAAGGCATGGGTATCTTTGCCTTGTAGAGAGTTGAGGACCTTCATGCCTATTGAGCTTTACGCGCTTGCGCTTGGCACATTTGCCGTCGGTACCACCGAATTTATCATGATGGGCCTCTTGCCCAATGTCGCAGCGGATTTGTCGGCATCGATTCCTGTCGCGGGCCTTCTTGTCACAGGCTATGCGCTCGGCGTCGTTGTCGGCGCTCCCATCATGACACTTGGCACCGCGCGGATTGATCGTAAAACATTGCTTGTCGGCCTGATGTCGCTCTTTGTTATCGGCAATCTCATGTCTGCCCTCGCCCCGAACTATGGCTTCATGCTTGCAGGCCGTATCGTCTCATCACTCATGCATGGCGCGTTCTTCGGTGTTGGTTCTGTTGTCGGCGCGCAACTTGTGCCCGCAGAAAAGCGATCACGCGCTATTGCGCTTATGTTCTCTGGTCTTGCGCTATCGAATATTATTGGCGTGCCTCTAGGAACCGCTATCGGCGAATATTTAAGTTGGCGCGTGAGCTTCTGTCTTGTTAGTTTGCTCGGGTTGATCACAGGCGCTTTTTTATTCTTTGCCTTGAAGCCTCAAGCACCTGAACAAACGGGTGCCGTGGCAAAAGAATTATCCGTGCTTAAGCGGGCGGGCGTTTGGCTTGCGCTTGCAACAACCACATTCGGCTTTGGTGGCGTCTTTGTTGTCTGGACTTATATTGCACCGATCTTGCGTGAGGCAACGGGGCTGTCACCCAACACAATGACTCTTGTTCTCTTCATTTATGGAGTGGGGTTGACACTTGGCAATCATGTAATGGGCCGGCTTTCGGATAAATCTTTGAGCCTCTCGCTCTATGGCACGCTTGGAGCGCTTGTTGTTTTGATGGCTCTATTCGCCTTCGTGATGTCAAATGTTTGGACCACGAGTGTTACCATCTTCCTCTTAGGATTTGCAGCCTTCGGTACAATTCCACCTCTCCAAATCGGAATCATGAATGCCGCGAAAGGCGCACCCAATCTTGCCTCCGCGCTAAATATTGGTGCGTTTAATCTTGGCAATGCCGGCGGCGCGTGGGTAGGAGGTTTGCTGATTGATCATCACTTCAGCTATCCCGCACTCGCTTTAACTGGCGCCCTCATCTGCTCATCGGGATTGATTTTCGCCTTTGCCATTTATGGCACAGGTAAAACGGCATGATAAGCACGGGCAGCTAAGAGGCTTCTTACGTCGTAGCGCCTTTATTCTTCATTGCTAATTCCAATTGAAGGGAGCTTAAAGGCTCGCTCTCACGCCGTGACTTTGCAACGCTTTTAAGGCGTGGATGAGGGGATCAACAAATCGCTGATCCTGACCCCATTGACCAAAGATGGCGGTAAAGCCCATAAGCGCATGGATGATTGCTCCCGGATCATCTCCCGCCGCATCAAGACTTTGACGAAGACTCTCGGCCATAGGATCCTTAAGCGCGAGCGTCTGGCCCATCTCATCCCGACCGAGAACATAGAGAGCAAAGCCAGCGAGAGCATAGGCTAAGCGCCCGAGCGGAAGCCCTCGCGCAAGGCGATCCTGAGCTGTGCCTAGAAATCTTTGCGGAATTTTCTGAGAACTGTCGGACGCAATTTGTTCCAAACGATGGTTTAAGGCCGGATTGCGAAAACGCTCCAGGAGTGATGCCGCATAGGCGTGAACATCGGCACCGGGAGGAATCGTCAAAACCGGAATGACATCCTCTTCCATAAAACGCGCGATAAAACTGCCTATGGCTTTATCATTCATCGCATCAGCAACCGTGCGATGTCCGGCAAGGGATCCCAAAAAGGCAAGCATTGTATGCGAGGCGTTCAAGAGCCTAAGTTTCATCGCCTCATAGGGCGCAACATTATCGACAAGCTCAGCGCCAAATCGCTCCCAGTCGGGACGTCCTTCAGGGAAGCGATCCTCAATTACCCATTGGGTAAAAGGCTCGGTGGCAATGGGCCAGGCGTCTTCAAGATGCAACGCAGCTTTGGCAATGGCGCGATCCTCATCGGTTGTTTGTGGCACAATGCGATCGATCATTGTCGAAGGGCATGCAACGTCTGTTTCGATAAAGGAGGCAAACTCAGCACTTCTTAATCCAGCGAGTTTAACCAAGATCGCGTGGAGCTTTTTGCCATTCGACGGCAAATTATCGCATGACATGACGGTGAAGGGTTTTAAACCCAAAGCACGGCGACGATGAAGGGCTGCGAGAATATAACCCGGCGCCGTCTTCGGTTGATCGGGATTTGCGATATCGTGGCGAATATCCGGATGCTCACCATCAAGCTGTCCCGTCGCCGGATCAAGACAATAGGCTTTTTCGGTTATTGTGAGGGAAACTATTTTGACGTGAGGGTCCACCATGGCGGCAATCAACGCTTCTGGATTCTCGGGCGCGACCAAGAGGCGCATGACTGAGCCGATGACGCGATGCACAGTACCTGCAGCACTGCGTATAGCTATCGTATAAAGTCCATCCTGCGGTGATAGCGCATCACGTGTTTCAGCGGACCGCAGGCTTGCTCCCAGAATGCCCCAACGATGATCACCTGAAGCTAAAACATCATCAGTGTAAACGGCCTGATGCGCA
>RFXE01000210.1 GCA_009921785.1 Alphaproteobacteria bacterium | reverse complement strand
TCACCAGTAATGACGGTGAAATAAGCGAGATGAACGGGAAGAGGTTCAATAAGTTTGATCAGGCGTTCATCACGTCCGACAAAAGCCTTAAGCCCCTCCTCGGAATATCGCGGATCTTGCAGAACGGCGGCAGCGAGAGAAAATGGATTTTCAACGCGCACGCAGCCATGGGAATAGGCGCGATCTACATTCGCAAATAATTTCCGCATAGGTGTATCATGCAAATAAACGGCATGTTCATTCGGTAAATTGAATTTGATAAGGCCAAGCGCATTGCGTTCACCAGGTGGCTGACGAATGGCAATGTTCTCACCAATTTGTGTGACTTCATATCCAGACTTCTCGGCGTAAGTTGGATCTTCTGCCATTTTGGGAAGAAACTCATTGCGGATAATTGATTCAGGGACATGCCAACTTGGATTCACGATTATGGAATTAATCGCCGCTGAAAAAATCGGTGTCGCTGTATCAGGCTTTCCGACAACTGTACGTGTTGTGTGAACAACTTCACCATGGCGGATCAGCTTCAAGTTGAATTCCGGTAGGTTGACGAAGATATGGTCCGCGCCCAATTCTGGGGGAACCCAGCGCCAGCGCTCCATATTAGCGATGAGATCAAAAGCACTTGGTGCCGTCATGCTCACCATTGCTGTTGTTGTGCGCGCTTTTGGCCCCGTGGTCTTGATGATGACAGGCTCCGCATCGCTGAGGCTGCCGGTTGTTTCCCGTAACTCCATCAGTCGGGCTTTGAGCTGCTGATAGGCTTTATGCCGCGGTTGATAGGCTTCCAGCCGGTCGCCTACATGGTCCGCGCCCATGAGATCCGACAAAACCATTGTTGGGCGAGGAAGCATTAACTTTGGTGTGATGAGTTTCGAAAGACGGATCGTGTCGATCCGTGCACCACGCGCATCGCGCGCAAAAGACACAGCGCTAGCCGATAAGATCAAGTCCGCTTCAGCGATCTTGCGAGTATCAGTTTCTGAGGCTGAAATAAAAGGCGCAGGATAATCTTCGGCATTCATGCCGTCATCATCAGCACTTGATAGACGACGTTGTAGCTCATCGCGCCGTTCATTTAACGCTTCGCCCCCAAACCAAAGCGGGAGATCGCTTCTTGCGGCATAGAAGTTTAGAAAATTTTCCCGCTCCGCTTTTGGCCATTTCAACATGACCGCCGGTAGAGAGCCTGACGTCCGGATTCGACTAATCTCTTCAGCAATGCGGCTGATCGGGATGGTGTCTTGGTTGATGGTTTGGCTGATCGGCGCGGGCGTGAGTTCGTCTGCAAAAGAAATCTGGTTCGCACCCATGACGAAGGTTGTGCTCATTAAAAGAAGCAGAGTCGATGCAAGACGGTTCATGCGGCATCCCCATAAGCGGGCGGGTTGATGGTTTGGTCAGCTTGATTGATCTCGTCGACCCGCCGATAGAGCGTGGATCGACTGATGCCGAGTAGCCGAGCGAGCGAGGAAACCGAGTCGGGTTTCCACCGCAGTGCGAAGGTGATGACGTCTCTCTCAATCGCAGCCAGCGAGCGTAAGCGGCCCGTTTGATCAAGAAGTGAGATACTCGCCGAAGCTGGTTCAATTTTGTGAAAACGGCTTGGCTCGCGGGACGCCACGACGATGCGCGGCTCCGGATCAAAGCTCGATAATGGGATGGGCGCGCGGCGAAGCTCGTTCGCCATGGTGCCGCTGAGGGGCATACCGGATGGTGCGAGCATATTGTTGAGTGATACCGCAATACGTTCGAAACCGGCGGGGACCAATGAGAAGTCCTGCGCGCCAGCAGCAATGGCCGCAAGCGCCGAATCAAGTGCGGTTGGCTTCACAAGAACCATGATCGGGATGCGATAGCCTGCCGCGCGGAGCCTTGTGATTACGGCCATGCCGTCGAGGTCCGGCATCACGAGATCGAGAAGAAGGGCAGCAAATGACGGATCGCGATGGTGCATGATCATGCCGAGGGCGTCTTCGCCTGAAGCAACAAGAACCGGTTCATGGCCCATTCGGTCGACCAGTCGTCCGAGATGGCTCCGGTGCACCGGGTCATCTTCGACGATCAAAATTTTACGCTTCATACCAAAGGGCACTCAAATGAATTTCTGATTCGGTTCGAGTTTCGCTGTCTTTGGTAAAGGCCGCTTTAATGCCGCATGCTGTGGGCGGCTTTTTTATTGATTGGATAAGGCGCTCTTTGTAAGAACAGAGAGACAGATCCAATTCTTAACAAAAGATGGACAAATGATGCGCGCGCTCATTTCGCTTCGACAGGACATTCACCAGGCGGCAGCAGCAGGTTCAGCCGCCGCAGAAGCCGAAGCACTCGGAACTTTGCCCGAGTGGAATCTTGCTGATCTTTATCCAAGCCTCGAGTCAGCTGAACTAAAGGCGGATTTTGAGTGGGTCGAGAGTGAGGCCAAAACGTTCTCATCGCTCTATCGTGGCAAACTCGAAACCCTTCTTAAAGGCGATCATGCTTCCACGTCATTGCATAAAGCCATTGCGGCCTATGAAGCGATTGATGATCGTTTGGGCCGCATCTTGTCTTATGCCGGTCTCGTCTATTCGGGCGATACAACCGATCCTGTCAGAGCGAAGTTTTATGGCGATACACAGGATCGCGCGACGACACTCAGCACAGAGCTTTTGTTTTTTACGCTCGAACTAAATCGGTTGGATGACGCGGCCCTTGATAAAGTTGCGGCTCAAGCGCCGCTATCACATTATGCACCATGGTTAAAAGATATCAGGCTTGAAAAGCCACATCAGCTTGATGACAAGCTTGAACAAATCTTTCTTGAAAAGTCAGTCACCGGCGCCAATGCGTGGAATCGTCTCTTTGACGAGACGATGGCGGCGTTGCGTTTTGATTTTGATGGAGAAGAACTTACGCTCGAACCGATCTTGAACAAATTTCAAGATCCCGATGACGCTGTCCGCAAGCGAGCATCTGAGTCTCTGGCAAAGACATTTCGTGCCAATCTTCGGACCTTTTCTCTGATCACAAATACGCTTGCGAAAGATAAAGAAATTTCTGATCGTTGGCGTGGCTTTGAAGATATTGCTGACAGCCGCCATCTTTCCAATCGCGTTGAACGCGAAGTTGTTGAGGCTTTGGTGAGTGCGGTGCGTGCGGCCTATCCGCGTCTCTCGCATCGCTATTATGCGCTTAAGGCAAAATGGTTTGGAAAAACACAGCTTGATCATTGGGATCGCAACGCGCCGCTTCCGAAAGTGGATCAAAAGACGATTTCATGGACAGAGGCGCGCTCGATGGTGCTCGAAGCCTATCGGGATTTCTCGCCCCGCATGGCGTCAATCGCCAATGATTTTTTTGACAAGCAATGGATTGATGCGCCGGTACGTCCGGGTAAAGCACCCGGTGCTTTTGCGCATCCAACGGTACCGTCTGCGCATCCCTATGTGCTCGTGAATTATCTTGGAAAGCCGCGCGATGTGATGACGCTCGCGCATGAATTGGGCCATGGCGTCCATCAAGTCCTTGCAGCAGCAAATGGCGCCTTGATGGCACCGACGCCTTTGA
>RFXE01000209.1 GCA_009921785.1 Alphaproteobacteria bacterium | reverse complement strand
GTTTCGGCGAGAAAGCCGCCGAATTTTTCTTCCGGATAGTCAACAAAAACGGGTGTGAGCCATTCGCCTTTATAAGACACAAAGATCGGGCGGTCATTAGCGATGAATTCGGCAAAGAGGCACAGAATAAACAGAATTGAAAAAATCCAGAGCGACCAATAACCGCGCTTATTGGCTTTGAAATTTTGCCAGCGTCTCTGATTTATCGGGGTCATCGTGATCAGCGCCATGGCTCTAGACCTCGCGCGTTTCGAAATCGATGCGCGGATCAACCCATGTATAAATCAGATCCGAGAGCAGATTAACGATGAGGCCGAGAAGTGAAAAAATATAGAGCGTGGCAAAGACGACAGCGTAATCGCGATTGACGATGGATTCGAAAGATAAAAGCCCCAATCCATCAAGCGAGAAAACGGTTTCAATCAAAAGAGAACCTGCAAAGAAGGCCGAGATGAAGGCGCCGGGAAAGCCCGCAATCACAATCAACATCGCATTACGAAACACATGGCCATAGAGCACGCGCGATTCTGTGAGGCCTTTCATGCGAGCGGTCAGCACATAATGTTTGCGGATTTCTTCCAGAAAAGAATTCTTTGTGAGAAGCGTTGACGTGGCAAAAGCACCAAGCGCCATCGAGAGAATAGGTAAAGCGAGATGGTGCGCATAATCCAAGATTTTTTGATACCACGGAAGAGCCGTGAAGCCCTCAGAGACAAGCCCACGCAACGGAAAAAAGGGCGCGATGGATGAGCCTTCGCCAAAGAGAATGATCAAGAGAATAGCAAAGAGAAAGCCGGGGATCGCATAGCCGATGATAACAATCGCCGAGGTCCAGACATCAAAGCGCGACCCTTCGCGCACGGCTTTCGCAACACCTAACGGAATTGAAATTGCGTATGAAAGCAATGTCATCCATAGACCGAGTGAGATAGACACCGGCAGTTTTTCTTTGATCAAACCCAGGATCGACACGTCGCGGAAATAGCTTTTACCGAAATCGAAGCGCAGATAATTCCATAACATTACGCCAAAGCGTTCATAAGCGGGTTTGTCGAAACCAAATTGTGCTTCGAGCTGTTTGATGAATTTGGGATCAAGGCCTTGCGCGCCGCGATATTTTGAAACGGTGCCATCAGCCGTTGCTGCGCCCGCTTGCATCTGCTGCGCTTGGCCGCCGAAGTCCCCGCCTGAACCACCTGAAATGCGCGCGGTGGCTGATGTGTCTGTTCCCTGTTGCACTTGGGCAATTATCCGCTCGATGGGACCACCCGGCGCGAATTGCACAACAACAAAAGAAATCAGCATGATCCCGAAGAGAGTCGGGATCATCAGTAGAACACGGCGGAGAATATAAGCGAACATAAGTTTGTTTTCAGTCCTAATTCTTCGCGGCCGTGTCTTTGGCTTTCATATCATCATACCACCAGATGATAGGAAAAGCGGAGGCGCCATATTCAGGCATTTTATCGGGATGAGAAAAGCGGTTCCAGCGCGCGGTGCGTGAAAATCCATAAGTCCATTGCGGCACAATAAAATCATATGCGAGGAGCACGCGATCAAGCGCACGCGTTGCTGCTACAAGTTCCTCGCGCGATTTGGCAAAGGCAATCTGGTCAATCAACGCATCAATGCCCTTGTCGGCAATACCCATTGTGTTGCGCGAGCCTTTTTGGGTGGATGCTTCTGTGCCCCAAAATTCACGCTGCTCATTGCCCGGTGAAAGAGACTGGCCCCAGACGTCGGTGGTGATGTCGAAGTCAAAATCACGCATCCGGTTTTCATATTGCGCCGGATCAACAACGCGCACGGTTACGGTTAACCCAAGCTTCTCAAGCGAGGGCTTCCAGAACAGGAGGATCCGCTCAAACGAAGGATCATCCGCCAAGAGTTCGATCACAAAGGGTTCACCCTTAGCATCTACGCGTTTGCCGTCTTTGATCGGATAGCCGGCGTCTTTCAACAAACGATCCGCGTCTCTTAAATTATCACGCACGGCTTGCGGTGAACCATTGACGGGATTTGTGTAAGACGCGGTGAACACAGAAGCGGGAATTTTATCTTTTACACGTTCGAGAATGTCTTTTTCCAAACCCTGCGGCAGCGCGTTTGAGGCGAGTTCCGTTCCCTCGAAATAAGAGCCAATGCGTTTATAGGCGCCAAAAAAGACGGTCTTATTCATCTCTTCAAAATCAAAGGCGAGGTTCAATGCGCGGCGCACGCGTTGATCTTTGAATTTCTCGCGGCGGAGATTCATCGCAAAGCCTTGCATGCGGCCTGAAGCTCGCTCAGCAAATTCTTCGCGCACAACGCGGCCATCTTTTACAGCTGGAAAATCATAGGCGGTGGCCCAATTCTTCGCGCTATTTTCGAGGCGGAAATCATATTGATCGCCTTTGAGTCCTTCGAGTTGAACCGTTGAGTCACGGAAATATTCGTAACGTATCTCGTCAAAATTATTGGTACCAATCGCTGTCGGTAAATCTTTGCCCCAATAATCTTTCACGCGCTCGTAAACTATTGAGCGCCCCGGTGCGAAGGATTTGATACGGTAAGGGCCTGAACCTAATGGTTGTTCCAGTGTTGTCTCGGTGATCGAGCGTTGTTTGCCACTCGCGTCTTTGCCGCTCCACCAATGTTTTGGTAAAATCGGAAATTGGCCCACAATCTGCGGCAATTCGCGATTGCCGGGTTGGTCAAAACGGAAAGTGACTTCGTGTTCGCCGGTCTTCTCGGCTTTTGTAACATTCGCGTAATAGGCAGCATATTGCGGACTATTCGCTTTGAGCGCGTCGAAAGAGAAAATCACATCATCAGGCGTGATCGCTGTGCCATCATGCCATTTGGCAGTGGCGCGCAAACGATAGGTGACAAAGGAAATGTTGTCGGGATAGGCCACCGCTTCGGCGAGGTCGCCATAGGCGGTTGAGACTTCATCAAGAGAAGATGTCAAAAGCGTATTGTAAAGAAGGCCAATGCCTGCACCGAGTTGGCCTTTCACGCCAGCAACGGCCAAGTTGAAATTATCGAACGCACCGGTCGCAGCCATGCGCACTACGCCGCCTTTGGGTGCTTGCGGATTGACGTAATCAAACTGTTTGAAATCAGCTTTATATTTGAGCTCGCCCATCAAAGAGAGGCCGTGCCGCCATTGAAGCTCGGCGGCGAGAATGGGGGCGGATGTGAACAGCGAGAAAAGGATAAAGGCGGAAAGGAAGCGACGCATCACGTGACTGACTCCTTTAAAAAATCCATCGCACATCCGCGCGCGTCTCATAAAGCGGTCCGTTGCCGCATGGCCGCAGACAATGTGCCTTCATCGAGATAATCAAGCTCACCGCCTACCGGCACGCCGTGAGCCAGCTTTGTGACCGTTACGCCGTGAGGCGAAAGAAGATCGGTAATGTAATGCGCGGTCGTTTGCCCATCGACTGTTGCGTTCAACGCCAAGATAACTTCTCGAATAGTGCCATTGGCCGCGCGGGCAACAAGGTGATCAAGCGCCAGATCTTTGGGCCCGATTCCGTCAAGCGCTGAAAGCACACCGCCCAACACATGAT
>RFXE01000208.1 GCA_009921785.1 Alphaproteobacteria bacterium | reverse complement strand
GCCGATGAATTGCCCAGGCCATGTTCAGATTTTCAAACATGGGTTGAAATCCTATCGCGATCTCCCTTTGCGCCTTGCGGAATTCGGTGCCGTTCATCGCTATGAACCCTCCGGTGCGTTGCATGGCTTAATGCGTGTTCGTGGATTTACCCAAGACGATGCGCATATTTTCTGCACCGATGAGCAGATGGCTGCCGAATGTCTTGCAATCAATGATTTGATTTTGACGACCTATAAGGATTTCGGCTTCGACAAAATCGTTGTGAAACTTTCAACACGGCCTGAAAAACGCGTCGGATCAGATGCGCTTTGGGATCGCGCGGAAAGCGTGATGATGAAAGTGCTCGAGCAGATCAAAGAACAATCGGGCGGCACGATTGAAACCTCGATCAATCCGGGTGAGGGCGCTTTCTACGGTCCGAAATTCGAATATGTGCTGCGCGACGCGATTGGCCGTGACTGGCAATGCGGGACAACGCAGGTCGACTTCAATTTGCCTGAGCGTTTCGGCGCCTTCTATATTGCGGAAGATGGATCAAAGACTATTCCGGTCATGATCCACCGTGCAATCTGCGGATCGATGGAACGTTTCACCGGTATTCTGATTGAGCATTTTGCGGGTCATTTCCCGCTTTGGCTCGCACCGACGCAAGTGGTTGTGGCCACCATTACAAATGATGGCGATGATTATGCGCGCGATGTTGCGGCTCAATTGCAAAATGCTGGTCTTCGCGTGGAGACAGATCTGCGTAACGAGAAGATCACCTATAAAGTGCGTGAACATTCGCTCGCAAAAGTACCCGCACTTCTTGTCGTAGGTCGCAAAGAGGCAGCAGACAAAACAGTTTCGATCCGCCGCTTGGGATCACCAGATCAACAAGTCGTCAGTCTTGCAGAGGCTTTAGCGACATTGTCCGCGGAAGCTATTCCGCCTGATCAAAAGCGTCTCGCCGCTGAATAAGAGCGGTGGCTAATCAGCGGTCGAGGATTTCGACATCCTGGTCGAACCCCGACCGCACTTTAAACTCTTCTGTGAAGATGCGGCCGCCATTGCGGGCGATCAAAATATATTCGCCTTCGGCCAGAATGAGTGACGGAAACGCACCGACAAGATCGCGGATTGTATCACCGCCCGGCGTCAGCACGCTGAAGGTCGTGCCGGCATAGGCATCGCCTCCGAATTTATTGACGAGCTTCAAAGTGACGGTTGCGGCACGATGGCGCAAACTCGCTTCAATGAGTTTCCCGGGCTCTACTTTAATGTCAGAACTCGCGATTGCATTTGTATCGCCATAGCGAGACACGATGCGATAAATGCCAACCGGCAAACGCACGACGACATTGGGTTTAATATTGTCGGCAATCAAACGTCCCTCTGGATCCGTTCCCACCGCAACATAAATAGAGAAGCTCACGCGATCAGCGGGAATAGGTGCATCGCTTACCGTGGCCGAGAGCGACAAAGCACCTGCGCTGATGATCACATCTTCACGCAAGGCTTGTGCACCGAGCACGATGCGTCGTGTGGTTCCTGAAAAGCCGTAAGTGACATGAATGATGTAAGCGCCGGGTTGAAGTTTGAGTGTGGGCGTGGCGTCCTGACTGTCTATGACGAAGCGGGCGGGTGTTCCGTCAGTAGGGTCGGCATAAACGCGCCAGACGAGGCCGGTCGAGATAGGGGCCTTATCGCCTTCAAGATGGGCGATCAGTGCCAAATCCGTAAGCGCAACAGTCTCCTGCGCGCGTGCGACTGGCGCGAGCGCGGAAAACGCCCAAAACGCAACAAGACCGAGGGCAAGACGCCATAGTTTCATGATGAAAGCTCTGCCTGATCCGCGCCGTTGAAGTCAATCATGCGGTGATTGCGGGGAAACGCGACCGTGGCCGGGTAGGTCATCCCTAAACAATATTTACGATTTATTCACCATGATTTTCTAAGTTCAACCTACGGTTTTAACGGAGGATTCTCATGATCTCGCTGTTCACGACGCCGCCAGCGCCGCCGGAGGGCAGCAAATCGCCGGATGGCGCGGTGATTGGCGCGATCAAAGAAGGGGCGCAGAAAAGCGGCGCGGATTTCTCCTATCTCGTTAAAACAGCGCGGCGTGAATCCTCACTTGATCCCAAAGCACGGGCGTCGCGGTCAACGGCTGAAGGTCTGTTTCAATTTGTTGAACAGACATGGCTCGGCACGTTGAAAGAGGCGGGACCGAAGCTCGGCCTTGGCCGTTTCAGTCAATCGATCATTGAAACAAAGCCGGGGCATTATGATGTGCCTGATCCGAAAATGCGGATCGCTATTTTGAGTTTGCGATCTGATCCAAAAATTTCGAGTCTTCTTGCAGGCGCGCTCACGCAATCAAACGGCGAAGCGTTGCAGCAAAATCTTGGCCGCAAAGCGAGTGCGGAAGATTTATATCTCGCTCATCTTCTTGGTGTGCAAGGCGCGACCGAAACGATTAGACGGTCTGAAGTGACCCCTGACGAGGCCGCCTCTACAATTTTTCCAGATGCCGCGCGCTCTAATCCCTCATTGTTTTTTGATAATAAGGGACATGCGCGCAGCATTTCTGAATTGAGAATACTTGTTGCGGAGCTTCATAAAAAAGCTGAAGCGGCGAAGGGCGATGTACCAACCGAAGATCCCTTTCCACCCTTGGCTTTTGCGCATCCTGATGGGCCAGCGCTTTATAGTCTCTTCCGCAATATTGGCCCGATTGATCTTCTCTCTGGTGTTGCGCAACAGGCCGAACCTGTTCAGCCCGTGAGCGCGCCGCAGAAGAAAAAACCGCTTTTGCCAATTGATCTTAAACAGCCTCTCATCAATCCGATTGTGGATGATACGCTTCTCACGGAGGAGATTGACAATGAGCAATGATGACGGACAGGCGGCTTTTCGTGCAGCCGAAAATCTGAAAGCATTGGTTCCCTATATGACCATTGATGCGCTTGTTGATCTTGTGGGCATCGGCAATGTGTTTTGTCATCTCTCGCTTGCCTCATCGCCCGCTCTTACCGCACCGGTGGCGGCGGCATTATCGGAAATTGATGATCGCGATGTAAGCCTTGTGCTCTTGCTCAACAAAGAGATCACGATCCCTGATTTTTCATTGCTCCGTATGCTTGAGCGATACGGTACAGATGCCGAAGTGATGCTCGCGCTTGAAGAGCGCTATGAAACCGATCCTGCTATTTGGAAAGCGCTTCTTGCCGCCCGGCTTAAATGGATTGCCGCGCGAAGCGATCAGACCACAACGCAGGAGACAAGGATCATTACACTTCTATGGTCATCACCTCTCGCTGTGCGTCGTCATTATGTGGAGGCGCTTGCGCAATTCAATCAAATCACGCCGACTCTTTTGTTTCAGGCATTTCGCTCCGGCGCGACAGAGGTCGCGATTGCGCTTTTCGCAAAAGCATCATCTATGCCGTCGCAGGCGATCGAGCATGCGCTCAATACACATAATCCCGGACTCATTCGTTCCATCGCACGCAAGGCCGGATTGGCTGACATACTTGCTGATGATTTGATCGAGGCGATTGACGCGATCAATGATCTTCAATCGTCT
>RFXE01000207.1 GCA_009921785.1 Alphaproteobacteria bacterium | reverse complement strand
AAGCGCATGAAGAGTGACATATTCCGTCATCCGCTTGGTGAGGTCTGGATCGACGACGCGAGCGGTGGGCACATTCGGTAAATGCGGATCCCGAAAGAGATGGTCAACGCCCGCACCCATTGAAAAAATAGCCTTTAAAGACGCGAATTCAGATAGTGAGCCCGGGGGATGATACCACGTCATCGCATAAGCAATCTGATCGCTTTCAACTATATCGCCGAGCTTCGCGATATGAAATTCAGGAAGCAGCGTTTCGAAGCTCTTGACCCAAGGCTTGGGATCGCCTGATCCCATCGCAATCATAAATGTCTTTTTCATGCGTGGTCCGGTGTAATGCGTTCAAGGATGAGCGCGCTCTTTTGCGGCTTTGTTTCGGAAAGAGAATAAGAGTGTTTGATAGCCTGTTCAGCCGCCGCAAAATCATTTTCGTTTTGTGCATGGATATACGCTAGCGGCTCGCCGCGTTTTCGAACATCACCGACCGCAGCAAGCGCGGTCAATCCGACAGCGTGATCGATTGTATCGCCTGCTCTTGTTCTTCCTCCCCCCAAACTGATGATGGCAATACCAAGATCGCGTGTAGAAATACGCGCGACATAACCATCATTATTTGCGAGTACGGGCTTAATGATACGTGCTTGCGGTAAATGATGATCAGGCTTTTGAAGAAGATCATTTGGTCCCCCAAGCACTGAAACCATTTTTGCGAAATGCTCGGCGGCAGCGCCTGAAGAAAAAGCGTGTTCAAGTTTTGCGCGCGCCTCATCTTGATGAGAGGCAAGACGTCCCGTGATCAGCATTTCAATGCCGAGCGCTATGGTAACGTCATGGAGCCTTTGATTGATGCGCGCTCCTGTGAGGTGGTCAATGGCCAATTTCACTTCAACCGCATTACCGGCCGCATCCGCTAGGGGTTCATCCATATCGGTGATGAGGGCGGTTGTCGGTAATCCGGCAGCGGTTGCAACATCGGCAATACTGCGCGCGAGATCACGCGCGCCCTCAAGCGTCGCCATGAAGGCACCAGAGCCCGTCTTCACATCCATCGCGAGACCATTCAAACCCGCGGCAAGTTTTTTAGAAAGAATGGACGCGGTGATGAGCGGAATTGATTCAACCGTCGCCGTGACATCGCGGATGGCATAGAGTTTACGGTCAGTGGGTGCGAGATCACTTGTTTGGCCGATAATGGCCGCGCCGGTTTCTTTCACGGCTTTACGAAACAGAGCGAGATCGGGTTGCGAGCGATAGCCGGGAATGGAATCAAGCTTATCGAGTGTGCCGCCCGTATGTCCCAGGCCACGACCAGAAATCATCGGCACATAGCCACCACATGCGGCAATGGCGGTCGCGAGTATGAGGCTAACCGTGTCGCCAATGCCGCCGGTTGAATGTTTATCGAGCAACGGTCCCGGGAAATCATCCCAAGCGAGCACGGTCCCCGAATGAGTCATGGCGCGGGTGAGAGCCACGCGCTCGTCACGTGTCATGCCGTTGAAAAATACCGCCATCGCAAAAGCAGCGGTTTGCGCATCGGTCACGGTGCCCGATGTCATGCCCGCGATGAAGGCTTGAATGTCGTCGGCGCTTAAAGAGCCGCCATCACGCTTTTTGCGGATGAGTTCCTGCGGAATCATAATCGTTCTCTCCCCCGAGATAGAATTTCTACAAGGGTTTGGACGAAATTACAGGATTTTTTTATTCAGGCCGCGTAACGGGTGGCCTCTTCGCCATAATAATCAATATAGCGCGGATTGATGGCAGAGACAGGCAGAACGACGAGCACATCGGTTGTACCGAATTGCCGGTCGATCACCGCCCCATCACCGAAACGCGCGCCGAGCCTTAGATAGCCTTTAATCAGAGGGGGCAACGCATGCAGTGCTTTACGCGCGTCGATTGATTGCGCATCCATCCGGTTCATATCAACCGCGCGTCCCTCAACCGGCTTTGCCGCGAAGGCGCCTTCTGCTGAGGCTGTATGATGAAGAAAGCTCAAAGGAAGCGCGAGCGCGTCAGGGTTGGTGCCGTAAAGGCTTGCGCAGCCGAACATGATGTCGATCCGATGCCGACGTACATAGGCCCAAATGCCGTGCCAGAGCAGTTCAACGGTGCGTTTATCGCGATAGGCTTTCAACACACAGGAACGGCCAAGTTCTAAAAACCGCGCTGTTGGATGCGCTGCAATCATCGGAGAGATATCAAATTCGCTTGCCGTGTAGAAACCGCAACCACGCGCGGCCATATCTTGGCGAAGAAGCCGATAGGTGCCAATCACTTTCGGCTTTTCTTCTTTGTGATCGACAACAAGAAGATGATCACAAAACGCATCAAAGGGATCGATATCGCGACGCTTCAAGCGCGACATCAAATCTGGCGTCGCTGTCATTTCTTCATAGAACACTTTGAAACGCAGACGTTGTGCTTTTTTGATTTCTTTTTTTGTTGAAGCAAGGCGCACTTCGAGCGAGCCAATGCGACCAAGACTATAGGCAGGATCAGGGATCGTGTCGTCGAGCAGCGAGCGAATTAAATGACGTGGCGCCTCATTGTGTGCCCAGCCCCGAAATCCTTCGCCGAGATCGATCATGATACTCATCCTTTTCGCCATAATGCGGGTGATTCGTTTCTTTTATGAAGAAGAGATCACACATCCCCGACATTATTGTGACAAAGGCATTACGGGGATCCCTGTGGAACGATTGCTCGATAGGAGAGCGCTTCGGCCACATGAATCCGCTTTATTGCATCGCTTCCGTCAAGATCCGCCAATGTGCGCGAGACTTTTAATACGCGGTGAAATCCTCGCGCGGTGAGCCGCATGCGGTCGGCAGCGCTGCGAATAAGGGCAAGGCCCGCTTCATCCGGCGCGGCAATCTGATCGAGGAGGGAAACCGGGCAGGTCGCATTGGTTGTCTCGAGTCCTAACCCCTGCGCACTGTAACGTTGAGCTTGCCTCTGTCGCGCGGCACTCACTCTTCTGGCAATGGACTGTGATGTCTCGCCCTTTTGAGCAGACAACAAATCGCCCGGTGTAACAGCGGGAACTTCAATCGTGAGATCGATACGATCAAGAAACGGTCCCGAAATTCGCGATTGATACTGCGCCATGCACATCGCATTTGGCGCTTTGCGGCAGGCATAACCGGGATCGGTGGCGTGCCCGCAACGACAGGGATTCATCGCTGCGACCAATTGAAACCGCGCGGGATAGGAAATGCGATGTTGGACGCGCGCAATCACCGCTTCTCCCGTCTCCAAAGGTTGACGAAGACTATCGAGCGCTTGCGGTTGGAATTCCGGTAATTCATCGAGAAACAATACACCGCGATGCGCGAGCGAGACTTCGCCAGGCCGCGCTTGAACACCACCGCCCACAAGCGCAGCCATGGATGCGGAATGATGCGGCGCGCGGAAGGGACGACGATCAGTTAGCCCTTGCGCATCAAGAAGCCCGGCAATTGATTGGATCATTGAGACTTCAAGAAGCTCGGGTGGAGAGAGCGGCGGCAGGATCGAGGGCAAGCGCGACGCAAGCATGGATTTGCCCGCGCCTGGTGGGCCGGAGA
>RFXE01000206.1 GCA_009921785.1 Alphaproteobacteria bacterium | reverse complement strand
GACATTCTTGATCTCGCATCGTTTGATCGTGGAGAAATTGATTTGTCGATTGGCGATGTTGAGTTGCCGCCTCTTATTGATTCGGCAGTCATTGGCCTTAAAGATCAGATGCGAGAACTAGGACTCGACTTAACAATCAACATCGAACCAACAATCGGTGTTGTGTCACTCGACGAAAAGCGCGTTCGGCAAATCCTCTTTAATCTAATTTCAAACGCCATCGGCTTCTCCGACAAGGGGCAGACGATCAGCGTGCACGCCCATCGTGCGCAGGGTGAGTTGATCATCGAAGTCAAAGATGAAGGCCGTGGCATTCCGTCTGATTTGCTGCCGCATGTGTTTGATCGGTTTGAAACGCGCAGTGGCGGGACACGTCATCGCGGCGCGGGATTAGGGCTTTCGCTCGTGCGTGCGTTGGTCGAATTGCATGGTGGCCATGTTTCGATTGAGTCAGAAACTGGTCGCGGAACACTCGTCACATGCACCTTCCCGCAGGCGTTTCCCGCTGACGGCGCCACAAAAGCCGCATGACGCCGCACAGTGCTGCTCCTCAACTGAACTCAATACGCTGGCTTTTCGATGTCGCGGATGAGAGTGACACCATCGCCTTTGCGCGCATACTCGCAGCGCACTTGCAGAAAGGTGATCTCGTTACGCTCTCGGGGGACCTTGGTTCGGGAAAAACGGCCTTTGCGCGCGCATTAATCCGCGCTCTGGCGAATGATGACGCGCTTGAAGTTCCAAGTCCCACTTTCACGCTCATCCAAAATTACGACACACCGAATATGTCTGTGATCCATTGCGATCTTTATCGGTTGCGTGAGCCCGACGAGTTAATTGAGCTCGGCTTTGATGAATTGTCGCGCGACTCGCTTTCGCTCGTTGAATGGGCAAGCCATGCGCCGGAGCTTGAAGCGCGGGCGGATATCGACATTCATTTGTCATTAAAGCCCCATACCCAAGGGATTGGGCGCGCTATGGCTGTGACGGTGCGCGGGGAGCATATCTCACGGCTTAAAAGCACGATGGATGTTATAACGCTTTTGGCATCTAGCGGCTGGCTTTCAGCAAAGCGTATCGCGATTGCGGGCGATGCTTCCGGGCGCCACTTTGAGCGGCTCACTAAAAATGGTTCAAGCGCGATTTTGATGCACGCCCCAACACCTGTGGCAGGGTCCATACTACGCGATGGCAAAACCTATCGGACACTTGCGCGTCTATCAGATTCGCTTGGTTCATTCATAGCGATGGCGAAAGCGCTTCGTGAAGAAGGTGTGAGCGCACCAGAAATCTTGGCCGCTAACATCGAAAATGGTTTGGCGCCCCGCGACCAGGCGCCCATAGCTGATCGCTATCGTGAGGCTGTATCGCTTCTCGCGCACCTTCACGCAAAAAGCCTACCGCAACTTATAGCAGGACAAGAGGGCGAATCCTATCGCCTGCCCTCTTACGATCTTGAGCCTCTTCTGACAGAGGTCGAACTCTTTCTTGAATGGTATTATCCTGCATTTTCACAGGCACCATTATCTGACGAAGCGCGAATACAATTTTTTGATCTCTGGCGGGTCTTGATTGAGCCTTGTCTTAAAGATCGTCAAACATGGACCTTGCGTGATTATCATTCGCCTAATCTGTTTTGGCTTTCAGGACGTGAAGGTCATCATCGCATCGGCGTGATTGACATTCAAGATGCGGTCTATGGCCATCCCGCCTATGATCTCGCGTCACTCTTACAAGATGCGCGCATTGCTATTCCGGAGGCGCTCGAACTCGGACTCATCAAATATTATGCAGATCTGCGTGAAGCCGCTGACCCCGCCTTTAATCTTGCTCAATTTCTCAATGCTTATGCGATTTATGCCGCGCAGCGTGTAACAAAAATTCTAGGAATTTTTGTACGGCTCAATCGGCGCGATCATAAGCCCGACTATCTTCAGCATCTGCCGCATATGCGCGCCTACCTCAAACGCAATCTCGCTTATCCCGCACTTGCGCCGCTCAGGACATGGTTTAGCAATGTCCTGCCCGAACTTTTTGACGGGGAAAATGCGTGATCTCTATTCCGCAAACGGCGATGATCCTATCAGCAGGGCTCGGCTTACGTATGCGGCCTCTCACGGAGACATGTCCGAAGCCGCTCATCAAAGTGGCAGGCAAAGAGTTGCTTGCGCATAATCTTGATCTTCTAGCAAAAGCGTCAGTTGATACAATCGTCGTCAATATTCATCATCTCGGTGCGCAGATACAAACATTCCTCGATCGCTCGGATTATCGCGACGTCATAATTTCAGACGAGACAGATCGCCTTCTAGAGTCAGGGGGAGGTATAAAAAAAGCGCTTCCGCTTTTAGGGTCGGCACCCTTCTTCGTGATGAATGCTGATTCTTTTTTTATCAATGGTCCGCAAAGCAATCTGCATCGTCTTGCCGAAGCCTTTCGGCCCGATGATATGGATATTCTTCTGCTTGTCGCAGGTGGACTCCAGATCACGGGTTATGACGGCTTAGGCGACTTTACGATGGATGCCGAAGGCGTTCTTTCACGCCGCCCCGAGCGCGTGGTTGCGCCTTTTGTTTATACGGGTGTCGCCCTCATCAAGCCGACTCTTTTTACCGACACGCCGGAGGGGCCGTTTTCGCTTAATCTCCTCTTTGATCGGGCGATCGCGAACCGCCGACTCTTCGGCTTGCGACTCGATGGCGAATGGCTTCATGTCGGTACACCGGATGCAATTGCCACCGCTGAAGCGCGGCTTGCATATGGCGCAACCACAACAGGACTGTGATACGGATGGCAATGCCAAGGCCGCGCGTTTTCACCATTGCCTCGGGAGCGCCCTTTCTTCCGACGCTGGCGCAAACGCTGCTCAATGGCATTCTTGTTCCGGATTGGTCGTTAGCCGATCAAGCGCTCGCCGACGCAACAATTTATCTGCCGACGCGGCGCGCGGCGCGCGCTTTTTCAAATGAACTCGCAACACGCTCAGGCGCGGAAGCGCTTCTGCTGCCGCGTGTGATTCCGCTTGGTGGTCTTGATGATGTCGAAGACCGGTTAATCCTGGAACATGGATTTGAAGCCATTGAAGGGGACAGCGCGCTACTGCCGGATATCGATCCCGTCAGACGACGCCTCATCTTAACGCGGTTGGTTCTGGCGTGGTCTAAGCGCATCTCAGCCACATTACGCGACGGATCGACGAGTGATTTTGCCAAAGAGCTTGCTGAGGGATGGCGCGACGATCCGCAGGGCTTCATCGTTGCCGCCACACCGCATGATGCCGTCGATCTTGCCGATGCGTTGGGCACGTTGATCGATACGCTTGTCATTCATGGGAAGACATGGGCTGATCTTCATGCGCTTGTGCCGACCGAGAATGATGAATATTGGCGCATCTCACGTGATTTTTTAGAAATCGCTGCTGCCGCTTGGCCCGCATTGAAAGAGGCGGAAGGCGTGATGGATATGGCCGAGCGCCGCCACCGTCTCTTAAATCAAGAGGCTGAGCGCCTTCGTAGCGAACGTCCGGATAGACCTATTATTGCTGCGGGTTCTACGGGTTCAATGCCCGCA
>RFXE01000205.1 GCA_009921785.1 Alphaproteobacteria bacterium | reverse complement strand
GCTATTCTTATGCGTCCCACAGTAATGGTGATCTTCGACTCGGTTAAAGATGAGATCACAGTCGTGACGCCAGTACGTCCGAAGACGGGTGTGTCAGCGCGCGCTGCTTATGAGATGGCGCTTGAACGCATTGATGCCGCTAACGCCGCACTAGAAGGGCCCCTTCCCGCCGGCATTCCTTTGCCCGCTGGTCTCTCAACACTCGAACACGGCATTTCAAATACGACTGAGCCAGAATTCCTGGCGATGGTCGAAAAGGCGAAAGACTATATTCGAGCAGGTGACATTTTTCAGGTTGTGCTATCGCAACGTTTTGACGCGCCTTTTGCATTGCCACCTTTCGCCCTTTATCGCGCGCTGCGTCGCGTGAATCCGTCACCTTATTTGAGCTATCTCGATTTTGATGGCTTCCAGATCGTATGCTCTTCACCTGAAATTCTTGTCCGCGTGAGACAAGGCAAAGTGACGATCAGACCGATTGCCGGAACAAGACCACGCGGCAAGACCGAAGCCGAAGATCGCGCGCTCGGACAGGAATTGCTTGCGGATGAAAAAGAATGTGCTGAACATCTGATGCTACTCGATCTCGGCCGCAATGATGTTGGTCGTGTGGCCAAGACGGGCTCGGTTGAAGTGACAGGGTCCTTCTTCCTCGAACATTATAGCCATGTGATGCATATTGTTTCGAATGTTGAAGGCGCGCTCGACGAAAAATATGATGTGATCGATGCGCTGGCTGCAGGTTTCCCTGCAGGCACAGTATCAGGCGCGCCCAAGATCCGCGCCATGCAAATCATCGACGAGCTCGAGCGCGAGAAGCGTGGGCCGTATGGCGGGTGCATCGGTTATTTCGGCGCCAATGGCGAGATGGATACGTGTATCGTCTTGCGTACCGCAATCGTCAAAGACGGTAAAATGCATGTGCAAGCGGGCGCTGGCATTGTTTATGATTCAAACCCCAAATCGGAACAGCAAGAATGTATCGCAAAATCAAAAGCGCTTTTCCGCGCCGCTGATGAGGCTGTACGTTTTGCGTCCGGCGCAAAGCGAGGGCAATGATCATGACCCGCGTTACGCTTGTCGATAATTACGATAGTTTCACCTTCAATCTTTTTCACGATCTCGGCCGTCTCGGTGCGGATGTCACAGTGGTGCGCAATGATGAAATATCGACCGAGGCGCTGATCGACTCCCAACCTGATGCTATTGTGTTGTCACCAGGCCCTTGCACACCCAATGAAGCTGGTATTTGTCTCGAAGTGCTAAAGAAGGCAGGATCTAAAATCCCGATCTTCGGTGTGTGTCTGGGCATGCAAGCTATGGGACAGGCTTTCGGTGGCGATGTAGTGCGCGCGCCTTTGCCGATGCATGGAAAAATTTCTGAAATCCATCATCAAGGTAAATCGATATTTCGCGGCATTAATAGTTCATTCAAGGCGACGCGTTATCACTCGCTAATCGTAGATCGCGATACATGTCCAGAAATTCTCGATGTCGTTGCGGAAACGAAGGATGGCCTGATTATGGGTCTTTCCCATAAAAAATTCCCCGTCCATGGGGTACAATTTCATCCCGAAAGCATTTCATCTGAATTTGGTCATGCCATTTTGAAAAACTTCCTCGAGCTCGCGACAGCTTGGAATGAAAAAGCAGGCCGGAAGAAAGGCTGATCATGGAAGCGATGAAACCTCTTATCGCTGAACTCGCCAAGGGCGGATCGCTTTCGCGTTCTGATGCTGAACGCGCATTTGATCAAATGCTTTCAGGCGAAGCAACACCAGCACAAATTGGTGCCTTTCTTATGGCGCTGCGCGTGCGCGGTGAAACCGTTGATGAAATTATCGGTGCCGTCAGTGCGATGCGTGCGAAAATGCTACGCGTCAATGCACCAGTTAAAGCCATCGATATTGTAGGTACGGGCGGTGATAATTCGGGCAGCTATAATGTTTCCACACTGGCGGCCTTAATTGTTGCGAGTTGTGGTGTGCCTGTCGCAAAACATGGTAACCGCGCCTTGTCCTCAAAATCAGGCGCTGCCGATATTTTAACCGCGCTTGGGGTGAAAGTGGGGCTCGACCCAGCGGGCGTTGAAAAGTGTTTGAGTGACGCTCATGTCGGTTTTATGTTTGCTCCTACCCATCACGCTGCCATGCGTCATGTGGGGCCTGTGCGTGTTGAACTCGGCACGCGTACTATTTTCAATCTCTTGGGACCTCTCTCCAACCCTGCAGGCGTAAAACGGCAACTGCTCGGTGTCTATTCCGACCAATGGCTTGAGCCTCTTGCAAAGACGCTCACATCACTCGGCACTGAATTTGTCTGGGCCGCCCATGGCGCTGATGGGCTCGATGAGATCACAACAACAACTGAGACAAAAATTGTCGAAGCAAGGCATGGCGTGTTTAAGTCTTTTGTCCTCACGCCTGAAGATGCCGGATTAAAACGCGCGAAGCCGGATGATCTAAAAGGGGGCGATGCCGCTTACAACGCGAAAGCACTGATGGATGTTCTTGAAGGGCATGCGTCAGCCTATCGCGATATTGCGGCTATCAATGCCGGTGCTGCGCTTGTGATCGCAGATAAGGCCGCCAATATCCGTGAGGGTGTCACACAAGCTTTGGCTGCTCTTGATCAAGGTAAAACAAAAGAGACGCTTGCGCGCCTCGTCAAAGCCTCGAACGCGTAAAGTCACATGGCCGATATTTTAAAAAAGATCGAAGTCTATAAGCGCGTTGAAATTGCGGATGCGAAAGCACGTGTTCCCTTTGACGTCTTGAAGAAACAGGCTCACACGCAAGACGCGCCACGTGGATTTGCGCGCGCTATTGAAGCACATCTTGCGAATGATCGGCCCGCTCTCATCGCAGAAATAAAGAAGGCGAGTCCATCAAAGGGATTGATCCGCGCCGACTTTGATCCGCCCTCTTTGGCGCGTGCTTATGAAAAGGGTGGCGCGTCATGTCTTTCCGTTTTGACCGATGGGCCCTCATTTCAAGGTGCCCCTGAATTTTTGACTAAAGCACGCGCTGTGACAGCCCTTCCCGCGCTGCGCAAAGATTTTCTCTATGATGTCTATCAAGTCTATGAGGCACGCGCCTGGGGTGCCGACTGCATTCTTGTGATTATGGCCGGCGTCGATGATACAACCGCGCGTGATCTTACTCACGCAGCGCATGATCTCGGCATGGATGTGCTAGTAGAGGTTCATAATCGCGAAGAGTTAGAGCGCGCACTGCCTTTGAATACCAAATTGGTGGGTATCAATAATCGCGATCTTCGTACATTTGATGTGTCGCTTTCGGTTTCTGAAATGCTCGCGCCGCTTATTCCTAAAGACCGTATCATTGTCGGTGAAAGTGGCATCTTCACTTATTCTGATGTGAAACAACTTGAGATGGCGGGTATACGCACGCTTCTCGTTGGTGAAAGTCTCATGCGGCAAAGTGATGTTGAAGCCGCAACGCATTCGCTCCTCTTTGGAGATAAATCATGAGCAAGCTTACTCATCTTGATGAGAAGGGTGAAGCGGCCATGGTCGATGTCTCCGCCAAGGCAATGACGGAACGGATT
>RFXE01000204.1 GCA_009921785.1 Alphaproteobacteria bacterium | reverse complement strand
GTATTGTTGGCGGCTATACCGGCCCCGGCAAGAAGACCGTTATTCCGTCAGAAGCGTCAGCGAAAATCACATGCCGTTTGGTGCCCGGCCAAGATCCAGATCGCATTGTTGCGCTCCTCGCGCAGTATCTCGAAAGCCATGCGCCAAAAGGAACAAGCGTGACGGTTGTTCGCGAAACCGGCGGCACACCGGCTTACGCGGTAACGCATGATCACCCGGCCCTCGTGTTGTCGGAAAATGTTTTGGAATCAGTTCTCGGTCAGCGCCCCGTGCGCGTGCGCATGGGTGCAACGATTCCGATTGGCGATATTTTCAAACGCGTGCTGGATATCGATACAGTGTTTTTCTCGTTCTCAACGGTCGATGAAGATTATCACGCACCGAATGAATTTTTTCGCCTTGCGAGTTATGAACGCGGGATGATCGCCTGGGCGCGTTATCTTGCTAAATTAGGCGCCGACACGAGCACCTGAAATCTATGCGTTATGCTCAGGGCACCGCAGCGGTAAATAAAAACACACCGAAGATAACCAGATGCACAGCGCCGTGAAGAACGGTGGTGCGTCCAGTACCCAGCGTCAACGTGCTGATGAAGAGTGTCAGCACCAAGAGAACCGTTTCATGCGGCTGAAGCCCGAGCGGCAGCGGAATATCTTTCCAGATCGACAATAGAGCGACCGTGGGAATAGTCAGGCCAATACTTGCAATCGCTGAGCCGATGGCAAGATTGAGACTGCTTTGCAAGCGGTTAGCGCGCGCGGCGCCCAGTGCGGCGAGAGATTCCGGCAAGAGCACGATGATGGCAATCACCACACCCAGGAAACTTGCTGGTAGTCCTGCGCGATCAATCACCAAGCTGATTGGTTTGGAGAGGAGCTTCGAGAGCAAAATAACAAGCGTCAATGATGCGAGCAGAAGTACGCCACTGAGCAATGTCATGCGTATCGAAGGACGTTCACCATGCTCAAATTCCGCGAGATCATCAATTTCGGCATCGGTGAAATAATCGCGATGGCGGACTGTTTGAACAAAAACAAAAACACAATAGAGGATGAGGGAAACAACACCGACAAAAAGCAGTTGGCTTGGAGAGTAAAACGGTCCTTTGACGGCAATCACATAATTCGGAAACAAAAGAGAGATGGTTGCCAATGTTCCCAGCACGGCGAGTGCCGCCGCTACACCATCGGACCGGAAGCTTTGCTCAAAGTGACGACGACCGCCCAAAACTAACCCGATGCCCACGACACCATTCAAAACAATCATTACTGCAGAATAAACAGTATCACGCGCCACATATTCCGATCCCGGCGCTGCTGAAAGCAAAATAGAAACGATCAGCGCCACTTCGATAATTGTTACAGCAACAGCGAGCACGAGAGAGCCCAAAGGCTCTCCCACACGGAGCGCGATGACTTCTGCATGATGAACGGCCGCAAAAACTGAAACACCTAATGCGAGCAACGCCAAGACTCCTGGAATCACTTCCGTTTTTGACGTGCCCATAACGATAAGTACGGCTAAAAGGGCCGCTGACAAAAGCGGGCCCATCCACGTCCAATAAGGCAAAGGGACTGAATTTCCGAATGCGCTCACGTATTACCTATTCAAAACAATCAAATGGATAGCTGATAAGAACTGATTGCCATCAGAAGAAAATTAACAATGGCCTTAAAGAGACCACTAATGCTTCTCCGCTGAAATGCGATCCGTCCAAGCAAGCATCAAACCGGAGACGACGAAGGTCATATGGATAGCCACATACCAGATCAAATCACGATCCGAGATATTATGAATATCCATAAAGCTCTTCAGGAGCTGAATGCCTGAAATCGCAACGATTGATGACAGTAATTTCAGCTTCAACCCGCTGAAATCGATCTTCGCCATCCATTCGGGCCAATCGGGATGATCACGCGCTTCAATTTTTGAAACGAAATTCTCGTAGCCGGAGAAAATGACGATCACGATCAATGAGCCGGTCAGAGTAAGATCAACGAGTGTCAAGACACCGAGAATGACATCCGCTTCTTTCGCCTCTGGAATTAGAAGAGCAAAGTGCCACGCTTCCTGCATGGTTTTGATCAACAGAAAAGCGAGCGCTGCAACCAGCGCCAGATAGAAAGGCGCAAGCAGCCAACGACTGGCAAAGAGGACTTTTTCAAGCGTGCGTGACACCATGATGAAGATTACTCCGCTGCTAAACTCACGCCGATAGGGCAGCTCACACCCGTGCCCCCCAAACCGCAATAGCCATTTGGATTTTTAGCAAGATATTGCTGATGATACTCTTCCGCAAAGTAAAATATCGGCGCGGGAATAATTTCTGTCGTGATCGTTCCATAGCCTGACGCAAGAAGACGTTTTTGAAACAGATCGCGCGATGTTTCAGCGGCAACCCGCTGTGCTTCAGAGTAAAAATAAATGCCCGAGCGATAGGTTGTGCCGATATCATTGCCCTGCCGCATACCCTGGGTCGGATCGTGGCTTTCCCAAAACTCTTTCATGATTTCGTTGAAGGAAATGCGCGCCGGATCAAACACAACCAACACCACTTCATTATGGCCCGTGAGCCCCGTGCAGGTTTCCTCATAGGTCGGGTTGGGCGTGATGCCTGCCGCATAGCCGACGGCGGTGACGTAAACGCCTGGCAAAGTCCAGAAGCGGCGCTCGGCACCCCAGAAACAACCCATGCCGACCAACGCCGTCTCATACCCTTCGGGATAGGGACCTTTAAGCGGATGGCCGTTCACAAAATGCTTTTCAGCTGTCGGCAGGGGGTGCGGCCGTCCCGGCAAGGCTTCGGCCGCTGTCGGCATGCGTGCTTCTTTCCGAAATCCAAACATGGGAACCCCCGCTTTGTTGAGACAATTCTATCTAGCGATTTTGGCAGCGTATTTCGAGCCCCTGCGCGATTATAGCGCGCTTCAGGGGCGGTTGCGGGTTGCACCTGCGCCTACGTTAGCTATAAGGGCAGCCTCTGCGAGAGGCGCGCTGCAAGCGCCGCCCCACGCAACGGAGGGGTGGCCGAGTGCAAAGCCCGCGTGAAGCGTGGGTAGAGTTATTCCCGTGCGCCTTCCTGCGCACGTTATGAGACGGAGGGGTGGCCGAGTGCAAAGCCCGCGTGAAACGTGGGCGTCCTGGCAACGGACAAGCACGAGGCCCTTCGTAGAGTTATTCCCGTGCGCCTTCCTGCGCACGTTATGAGACGGAGGGGTGGCCGAGTGGTTGAAGGCGCACGCCTGGAAAGTGTGTATACGGGAAACCGTATCGAGGGTTCGAATCCCTCTCCCTCCGCCATCTTACAAGTGCAAACTCCCCAACAGCCGGAATGACCATCGCCGTGTGCGATGAAGGGCTATTCGAACGCCGTACCGCCGCCTACAAGGAGGTGACGCGCTGACAATCTCAGCGGAACTCTCTTGGCGAAGGGAATAGCGATGAAAGCAGTAGGTTACAGCAAGCCGGGTCCGGTTTCGGGTGAAAATGCACTCGTGGATTTCGATAGTCCCGCAGTCGCCCCCAAGGGCAGAGACATCCGTGTTTCTGTACGCGCCGTTTCGGTCAATC
>RFXE01000203.1 GCA_009921785.1 Alphaproteobacteria bacterium | reverse complement strand
CCCGCTCCATCAACAACAACGCATGTGGCATGAACCCACTCGTCTTGATCGGGCTTCATGAGGAGAGGGCCGGCAATCTGACAGTAAACCGCGCACCCTCGATAGTGCCTTTGGCGTTCATACGATTTTCAGCCCAAATTCGACCGCGATGCGCCTCAATGATTTGACGCGAGATCGAAAGACCAAGACCAGAATTTTCGCCAAATCCCCGATCAGGACGGTCAGTGTAAAAACGATCGAAGATTTTTTCGAATGCATGAGCGGGAATGCCGGGGCCATCATCATCAACGGTGATCACAACGGCCTCGGGCTCGCGTGTTACCGTCACACGAATTTCACCACCCGATTCAGAGAAGGATTTTGCGTTATCGATTAAATTGTTAAGCACCTGACCGAGGCGTGAATCATGACCGACAATGATTGCGTCCTGTTCGGCAAGAAGTCCGTTGCCGCGCAGCAGCTGTGTTGTGACATGCTCGCCTGAGCGGATTGAATTGGCAACATCGACGACAGTTTCTGCAAGGCGTAAAATATTCACGGGTTCTGCTTCAACCCGGGCAAGTTCAGCATCAAGACGCGACGCATTTGAAATATCACTGATGAGGCGATCGAGCCGCTGCACATCATGTTTGATTACGTCAAGCAAGCGCATACGGCTTTCGTCACTCTTGGCGAGTGGCCAGGTTTCAACAGCGCTACGCAAAGAGGTGAGGGGGTTTTTCAATTCATGCGCGACATCAGCCGCGAAACTCTCAATTGCTTCAATGCGATCATAAAGCGCGCGTGTCATATCGCGCAATGAACCGGAGAGATGGCCGATTTCGTCGCTACGACTCGTTAGATCAGGAATTTCTTCACGTGTGCGCAACCCGCGCCGAACACGTTCGGCAGCTGATGATAAACGGCGGATCGGGCCAACAATCGTTCCTGCAAAAAACGCCGATACAATCAACATAGACGCGGCAGCAACAGCAAAGACGCGCAAAATAGAAAAGCGTTCTGATCTTATTATGCCGTCAATATCGCCGCCGAGAGTCGAGAGTAGCAAAACCCCGCGCACAACACGCGACCGTTGGATGGGCACCGCTACGGACACAATCGTTTCGCCAAGTCCATTAACGCGCACGACGCTTGCCGGTGCGCCATTAAAGGCACTCGCCACTTCTGTAATCGTGCGGCCATGAGCCGGATTAAAATCTTCTTTATTTTCCTTAACGCGGCTCCCGAGCTTATGCGTCATCAAATCCCATGTACGGGTAATCAATGTGCGGTCTTCGGACTCTGGCGGTGGCAAATCAAATCGTAAAATATCGCCCCGCGAATACATCGCGGCGGTATCAATCAAGAGCTCGCCATCTTGATCATAGATGCGTGCCCGCGTCCGCGTCGGCGTGACGAGGCGACGCAGGAGCGGCGCAACATTTTCGGGATTGATTGAAAATTCCGTGGAGTCGTCTCCGGCAATCGCACTTTCACCAGCCTGCAAGAGCAGGAGCTTTTCTGGATCTATGGTGATCGAATCAATCTCGATCGTGGCGGAGGCCGCAACTGCAGAGGCCATAATCTCGCCCTGAGTCAAAAGACTTTCGACGCGCGCTTCAATGAGCCCTTGACGGAACTGATTGATATAAAGAAAGCCGGCAAGGAGCGCGACGAGACCCGCGAGATTCAAAACAACGATACGGCGGACAAGACTTGATGACGCACGCAGCATGATCAATCGCAAAAAGCGATTAACACGAAACATGAATCCGCGCCGGGCTGCCGTGTTTTTTGAACCAGTCTCTTTGGTCGATGCGCTCATTCGGCAAATTTGTACCCGACGCCATAGAGCGTTTCGATCATATCGAAATCATCATCAACAGACTTGAACTTTTTGCGCAGTCTTTTGATGTGGCTGTCAATGGTGCGGTCATCGACATAGACCTGATCATCATAGGCGGCGTCCATCAGCGCATTACGGCTCTTTACAACGCCAGGACGCAGCGCAAGCGCTTGCAGGATCAAAAATTCCGTAACCGTCAGAATGACCGGCAACCCTTTCCAGGTGCAGGCATGACGCTCGGTATCCATGCGGAGAGAGCCACGCTCGAGAATCTTGGCTTCGCTCTCTTTGGTTTGTGGAGTGTCCTTGGCGCTGACACGACGAAGGATGGCCTTCACGCGCTCAACTAACAGACGCTGCGAGAACGGTTTGCGGATAAAATCATCGGCGCCCATTTTGAGGCCAAATAATTCGTCGATCTCTTCATCCTTCGAGGTGAGGAAGATCACCGGAAGATCAGACTTTTGCCGCAAGCGGCGCAGCAGCTCCATCCCGTCCATGCGCGGCATCTTAATGTCGAAAATTGCAAGATCGGGCGGCGTCTGCTTCAACCCCTCAAGCGCCGCGGCTCCGTCTGTGTAGGTTTGGACGCGATAGCCTTCGGCTTCGAGCGCGATCGAAACGGAGGTCAGAATATTGCGGTCGTCATCGACAAGGGCGATTGTGGGCATAGGGGGCTCCAAGAAAGTGGTTCATATTTAACCCTGATCCTAGAACATAGCGAGGCCAAATTGTGGCAGAGCCCTCGCTTTGGTGGTCGAATGCCTTGACGAAGCGCCTTTAGCCCGTTTGTGTCAGCCTATGGTCAACGCGCCCGACAAACCTTTTGATCCTGTTCGCAATGCCAATGAAGAGGCGCTTCGGACGGCGCATCATTTGTTGAAAGACACGCGGTTTGCCTCTCTCGCCACTCTGGACGCGGAGGGGCACCCTTTCGCGAGTCTCGTCAGTTTCGCATTAGATCGTGCGGGTCAGCCCTTTTTATTTGTTTCGCGGCTCTCCGCGCATACGCAGCATCTTTTGGTTAATCCGCGTGCGGCTTTGTTGGTGGGCGAACCGGGGAAGGGCGATCCACTCGCCCATGCGCGCATGACGGTGCAATGCCATGCGGAGCCGGTACCGAAAGAGAGTGACGATATTATTCTCTTGAAGACACTCTATCTCGCGCGGCATCCGAAAGCGCAGCTCTATGCCGACTTCCCGGATTTTGTTTTTATCCGTTTGAAGCCCTTGGGCGCGTCACTCAATGGCGGTTTTGGTAAAGCCTTCCGCCTCACGGCCGAAGAATTGCGTCCGTAGGGCAGCGCGTAATTAAAAAATCTATTCAGATCGTTTGATTATACGCGCCGACATCGGGGCTTTTGCGGATGAGCGCATCGATGGCAGCAAACATTGTGCGCATACGCGCTTCTGAAACAGGGCTCTCGCATACGACAACCAGTTCAGGCTTGTTGGAGGATGCGCGCACCAAACCCCATGTGCCATCTTCGCATGTCACACGCACACCGTTAACGGTGACGACATCACGAATTTTTTGATCAGCGAATGACGCATTGGAATTTGCAAGACCCTGAATATCAGCAGTCACGCGTTCAACAACGCCATATTTCACTTCATCCGCGCAATGCGGTGACATGGTCGGTGTGCCCCAAGTCTTCGGCAAAGCGCGATAAAGATCCGCCATACTTTTATCGGGATTGCGATCGAGCATATCGAGAACGGCAATCGCCGTCACAAGCCCGTCATCATAACCGCGACCGACCGGCGTGTTGAA
>RFXE01000202.1 GCA_009921785.1 Alphaproteobacteria bacterium | reverse complement strand
TGCAGATACTGACCTTTTGAGTCGACCACATACCGGTCATTGTTAACGCTGAATGAGCCGTTACGTGTATAAACGGTTTGGCTCGAGGTGAGGCTTGGCTTCAGGGCGAAGAAGCCCTGGCCGGAAATCGCCAAATCGAGAGCGTTCAAGGATGACTGAATGTTACCCTGTGTGAACTGCTGCTTGATTGATTTCAAAATCGTACCCGAGCCGATCGCGCTCGAGGCGTTCTGCAATGGTGACGTTGCGAAGATGTCGCCGAACTCAGCGCGGGCGCGTTTGAAGCCTGTCGTACCAACGTTGGCGATGTTGTTCGAGATCGTCGAAATATCTGCCTGGGCGCCGTTGAGGCCGGTAAGTGAGGTATAGAATGACATGGGGTTTCGTGCCTTTCTCGGGGGGAACTTGTTCTGTGATGTTTCGACTTAGAATTTGATGCTCTTGATGTCGGTGAGATTGATTTTGCCAATCCCTCCAACAGTGAAGCTTTGTGCTTCGTTTCCGCTTGGAATTGATGCTTCCGTAATCGGGCCATAGACATCCGTGGCTGCGGCGCTTTGCTTCGAGCCTGAAGTCATGATGGCTTTCACGGTGTAATTGTTATCGCCGATGACATTGCCGCCGGCGTCTTTGCCATCCCAGCTGAAGCCCACAAGGCCTGAAGGATTAGCGCCGAGATCAATTGTCTTGACGAGCTCGCCCGTTGAACGAGAAATCTGAACGGTGAGTCCTGAAGCGGCTGCCGGAAGATCGACGGCACCGCTGATACCGCCTGTTGAGTCTGCAAGAGCCGTTGAGCCGGGAACGAGAACAGTGCGGCCAACAAAACTAGCCGCAGTCGCAATGCGGTTTTGAGAGATTTCGCTCTGCACACTCGACATCGTCATATTGAGTTGTTGAATGCCCGTAACCGTTGAGAACTGAGCCATCTGCGCAATCATTTCAGTATTGGATTGCGGTTGAAACGGATCTTGGTTCGACATCTGCGCCGTCATCAATTTCAAAAAGTCATCCTGACCGAGTGTTGTTTTCGGAGCGGATGAAGCTTGAGCATCGGAAAGCTTTTTTGCGCCAATCTTTGAAAGAAGGGCGTCGAGAGACTGTTGTGCTTGGGAAGAAATATTCGAAGTAGCCATGGGGTCGCTTTCCTAAGGATTACTTTCCGACATTGAGAGTTTTGATCAGAAGTGTCTTCGCAGTTGAAAGCACTTCGATATTGTTTTGATATTGGCGCGATGTTTCCAGCATATCGACCATCTCGGCATTTTGATCGATCGGCGGCGCGTAGATGTAGCCGTCTTTATCAGCCAGCGGATGATTAGGCTGATATCGCTTTTCAGGTGTTGCATTTGATTGGTAAATATCGGCAACATCGACAGTGGCGATGCCGGTCTTTTCCATTACATCGTGATATTGTGTTTCAAACACGGGCTTGATTGGACGATAAACCGTATCGGGATTGCCAGAGACAGACGCGGCATTGGCAAGGTTTGATGCAACAGTATTAAGGCGTACCTGTTGAGCAGCCATTGAACGGCCAGCGACGTCAAAAATGGTGAGTTTATTTGTCATCATTCACCTCTCAATGCTTTGCGCATGGTGTTGATGCGGCCATTCAGGAAATTGAGAGTTGCTTCGTAATGTGTCGCGTTTTCGGCGAACTGGACCTGTTCGACATGAAGCTCGACTGTGTTGCCATCAAGTGAGGGCGAGAGCGGCACACGATAGCGAACCTCGGCGGTGTCAGCCGTGCCGCCGACATCAATATGCGCGGATGAGGTTTTGGTGATTTCACCGGTATTCATCGCGCTTTTATATGCGGCTTCAAAATCGATATCGCGCGCCTTGAAATGGGGCGTTGCGGCATTCGCAATATTCGAGCCGAGAATTTCCATCCGCTTTTGTCGCAAGGACAAGGCGGTTGAATCGGCTTTGAAAAGAGCGTCGAGAGCTTTCATCGATCCTGTCTCGTGGGTTCGTAATGAACTTGTTTCGAGACAGTATCAGCAACTTCCGTGCCACTTGCCGTTTGAGGGAGGCTAGACTTCCCTCAAATCAGATCAAAGAAATCCGGGTGGGGGGTCTTTTTTGGCGTCCTGGCCCATAATCTGGCGAAGGGCGGAGGCAAAATTGCTGGCACCCCGGCGGCGCTTTTCTTCGCCCGTCATTTCCCGACGTAAAATGACGTCGCCGGCCCAATCGGGGCCTTCAAGCGTGTAGCCGCCATATTCTTTAAGAAGAGCGCGGATAGCGTCGAGAAATTCTTGCTGGGTCATGCAAGCCTCACCTGTTCAGGCGAAGAGATCAAAAGCCAGTCGCCGTTCTGAGGGTGTCGCAGGCATCCGCGAGACCATCGCATAGAGGGTCGAAGCGTAATGCTGCATGAAAACAGGTTCGAGCGCGATCCGGGCTTCAAGGCGCGTGAGCGCGGGAATGGCATCAGACGGCGCGCCCCGTTGATTATAGACGAGCCGAAGCGGTTCATCAGGGCTGACGCTCGGGCGAAGAGGATCGCTGCCGCGGGAAGACGGTTTGCGCCGCGCTTCTTGAGAAAACGGAAGAATGACAGCCGCAGCATCGGTCGGTGGAAGAGTATCGGGCGAGGCTGCGGTGACTTCGACCAAAGGGCGGGGAGTAGGGATGCTCTCGTCAATAGCCGTCGCACGTTGCACGCCGGCAAGCGGCGGGAGTACGGCATTTTGCGCTGGCTGGCGCACAGAGAGAGCGTCTGGAATCGCCATGTTGACCCCGACAACAGGCGGCGCCCGCTTGGCCCAACTCTGTCGTTAGATACAACTTTTAATTGAAATTGCTTCATGGCGCTACAGAAAAGGTTAATTGTCCCCGTTACCGAACCCTGACGGGCTGGCTCACAGGCTCTGAAAATCAGAGATTTCTTTTTATCTTGAGAGGGTTAGAGACTTCTTAGTCCGTAAATCTATGGGGTGGGGTGGTGTCCTTGTTGGGCTTCATTTGTGAGGGGTTTAGCCGAGCTGCTCGGCGGCCGTCCGGATCATTTCACTGCCGGCCTGCAAGGCACGAGAGCTGCCGTTATAAGCCTGTTGGGCCGCGATCATGCTCATGAGCTCAGAGGTGATGTCGACATTGGATTGTTCCAGATTGCCTTGCGCAAAAACGCCAAGTCCGTCTGAGCCACCGCGACCATATTGGGGCTCGCCTATTGCCGATCGCTTTGAGGCCATTATCATTTTCAAATCGTGCAACCGCGAGATAGGCGACTTTGTTGATCGCGCCGGTCGCCGCATTCGTCACGGAAACGAGGCCTTGCGCATCGACCGTGATCGAGCCGAGCTTTGAAGGGTCGTTTCCGACCGCTTTAAAAAGATTGATGGCTTGTAGATTGGGGTTCTGCAACGTGCCCGAGAGTGAGGGATTGCCCATTACGGGCGCGCCGCTCTGATCGACGAGATAGCCGTCGGCAGTGACAGTCAGCGCTCCAGCACGTGAAAAGCTCATATCGCCTTCGCCTGTCGGATTGGCGGGATCGCCAAACACAAGATAGCCCGCGCCCTGAAGAGCAACATCAAGACTTCCGCCGGTTTGCTTCATTCCCCCTTGTTCGACCGAACGCCGCATGGCGACAGACATCACGCCTTTGCCGGCCTC
>RFXE01000201.1 GCA_009921785.1 Alphaproteobacteria bacterium | reverse complement strand
GATACCATGGCTTTCGAGAATTTCAGCAAAGCGTGCGTTCTCAGATAAGAAGCCATAACCGGGATGAATAGCATCCGCGCCGGTGATTTCACACGCTGCGAGCAAAGACGGAATATTGAGATAAGAGTCACGTGATGTCGGCGGACCAATACACACGCTTTCATCGGCAAGCTTCACATGCATCGCGTTGACATCGGCTGTTGAGTGAACAGCCACGGTAGCAATGCCGAGCTCTTTGCAGGCACGCAAAACACGAAGAGCGATCTCGCCCCGGTTTGCGATGAGAACCTTGTCAAACATCAGAGGGAACCTCGGTTGGACTTATTCAATGACGAGCAAGGTTTCGCCGAATTCAACCGGCTGTCCGTCTTCAACGAGAATAGATGTGACTGTGCCTGCGCGCGGTGCAACGATTTCGTTGAAGGTCTTCATCGCTTCAATGAGCAGAATCTTTTCGCCCGCTTTCACAACCGAACCCACTTCAACAAAGGCTTTCGCGTCTGGTGACGGACGGCGATAGGCCGTGCCGACCATGGGCGAGGCGACCGCACCCGCATGGGCTTCAGGTTTTGCTGCGGGGCCCGCCGACTGCGGCGCCGGAGCTGCTGGTTGCGTGTACAGCTTGAGGAATATGCACTGCATGCGCTACTGCGCCGCCGCCGCGTTGCACCTTGATACGAAGATCACCCTTTTGCACTTCGATCTCGGAGAGATCGGTCTTGCCGAGAAGGCGCGCGAGCACTTCGACAAGATCAGTATCAATCGCTGACGGCGTTTTCGGTGCAGATGATTTTGCTACCGCTGTCTTCGGCGAAGACACAGCCGCTTTCTTTGCTGCTTTCGCTTTCGAGGTCGTCGTCTTTTTTGAGGGCTTACGCATTCCGTTTAGGCTCCGCTGTCTTAGTCTTTATCAAGCGAGATGAGGAAGAAGTGCATCGAAAGCGAGTTCGTAACTCGCTGCGCCAAATCCGCAGATCACGCCTTTGGCAACCGGTGAAATATAAGAATGATGCCGGAATGTTTCGCGTGCGAAAACATTCGACAAATGGACTTCAATCACGAGCGCGTTCGAGGCGCGTATTGCATCATGAAGGGCAATTGAGGTGTGGGTGTAAGCGCCGGCATTCAGGAGCACGCCTGCTTTCGCAAGGCCGGCTTCCTGGATCCAATCGACAAGTTCACCTTCACGATTTGTTTGCCGGAAGACGAGTTTCACTTTGGCGGCCTTGGCCTTTTTCTGGAGCGCCGCCTCAATGTCCTTGAGGGTCGCTGCACCATAGGTCGAGGGTTCCCGCGTGCCGAGCAGGTTCAGATTAGGACCATTCAAGACGTGAACGGTTTTCATGGCCATGCCTCTTTCGAGCCTTCTATCGGGGGCGGGAACGGGGACGCCCAACACATCCGCCCCTTCTAGCCTTTTCGGAGAGCCTTTGAAAGTCTTTGGCCCTTTTGGGGTTAATGGCGGCGGGGATAAAGCGGATCAGAGATCGACAAGCTCGGTGGCGAAAGCGGCCCGTTCCTGGATGAAAGCGAAGCGCGCTTCGGGCCGATTGCCCATCAATTGCTCGACGGAGCTCTCCGCAGCGGGCCTGCCGTCTTCCGGAATAACGACCCTAAGCAACGTACGACGACGGGGATCCATGGTCGTTTCTTTGAGCTGGCCCGGCATCATTTCGCCCAAGCCTTTAAAGCGGCCGATCTCGATATTGGACTTGCCCTTGAACTCCGTGCGCATCAACTCGTCCTTGTGCGCATCATTGCGGGCATAGGCCGTCTTTCCGCCATGCGAGAGCCGATAGAGCGGCGGCACAGCAAGAAAAAGATGACCATTATCAATGAGTTTCGGCATTTGCCTCCAAAAGAAGGTGATCAAGAGCGAGGCAATATGAGCGCCATCAACATCCGCATCGGTCATGATAATCACGCGCTCATAGCGCAGATCATCATCGCGATAATGGTTGCCGGTGCCGCAGCCGAGCGCCTGCAACAGATCCGAGAGCTGCTGATTGGCGAGGAGCTTGTCGCGGGTTGCTGACGCCACATTCAGGATCTTGCCCCGCAAAGGCAGGATGGCTTGGGATGCCCGGTCACGCGCCTGTTTGGCTGAACCGCCTGCCGAGTCACCTTCGACGATAAAGAGTTCCGAACCGGCCGCGCCCGCATTGGAGCAATCCGCCAATTTACCCGGCAGGCGTAGTTTTCTGACCGCTGTCTTACGGGCGATTTCCTTATCGGCGCGACGGCGTAGCCGTTCATCGGCGCGCTCAACCACCCAGTCGAGCAGTTTGAGCGCTTGGCTCGGCGCTGCCGCAAGCCAATGATCAAACGCATCGCGGATAGCCGTTTCGACAATTTTTGCGGCCTCGAGTGTGGCCAGTTTGTCTTTCGTCTGGCCTTGGAATTCCGGCTCGCGAATGAAGACCGACAGCATCGCCGCGCAGGTGATCATGATATCGTCAGTGGTGATATTGGCGGCGCGTTTGGATTGATTGATGCGGTCCGCGTGATCTTTCAATCCGCGCAAAAGCGCGATGCGCAAGCCTTGTTCATGCGTGCCGCCTTCAGGCGTCGGAATTGTATTGCAATAGGAATTGACGAAACCGTCATCGACACCGCCGAGCCATGAGATGGCCCACTCAAGCGAACCATGGCCACCGGGCTTTTCAATCTTGCCGGAAAAGATTTGATCGGTAACGGCTTCACGGCCTTCGATCTCATTGGCGAGATAGTCTTTAAGGCCGGAGGGAAAGCGAAACACCGCTTCAGCGGGAACATCAGTCCCTTCAACGAGAGACGGCGTGCATGACCAGCGAATTTCAACGCCGCCGAAGAGATAGGCTTTTGACCGCGCCATACGGAACAAGCGTGCGGGTGAGAATTCGCGGCTTTACCAAAGATTTCATGATCGGGTTTGAAGCGTACTTTCGTGCCGCGACGATTTTGAACTTTGCCAATCAGTTTGACTTTGCCGAGCGGTTTACCGCGTGAAAAATCTTGCCGATAAAGCTGCTGGCCGCGCGCGACTTCAACTTCGAGTTTTTCTGAAAGCGCATTCACAACTGAAACACCGACGCCATGCAAACCGCCGGATGTTTCATAAACTTTTGAATCGAATTTACCCCCCGCATGAAGCACGGTCATGATCACTTCGAGTGCGGATTTGTCTTTGAATTTAGGATGCGGATCGATCGGAATACCGCGCCCATTATCGCTCACGGACAAATAGCCATCGGCTTCCAATTCAACCGTGATAACGGAGGCGTGACCGGCAACCGCTTCGTCCATCGAATTGTCGATGACTTCGGCAAAGAGATGATGAAGCGCCTTCTCGTCGGTGCCGCCGATATACATGCCGGGTCGACGACGAACGGGCTCAAGCCCTTCGAGCACTTCAATCGAAGCGGCAGTATAGCCCGCTTCACCGGGTGTACCCGTGGAGGAGCGGGCGCTGCTTTCAGCTTTTTTATCGGCTTTTGGTGATGATTTGCCTGAAGCAGGCGCCTTGCGGCCCGCATTGCCACCAAAAAGATCGTCAGAGTCGGTCATTTATTGCCTTGGAACCTTGGGTGATTCGTTCGGGGCTTTATCGCATGTCTCAAGGGAGAAGGGGAATTCTTGGCGGTGAGTGCCTAAACAAAAAGGGCGGCTTGCGCCGCCCTGATTGCGTTACCTCGATGATCCCGAAAGATC
>RFXE01000021.1 GCA_009921785.1 Alphaproteobacteria bacterium | reverse complement strand
CGGCAATATCAATTGGTTTAATCACAAGACGCGCGCCATCAGGGCGAACATCAATTGTTTGAACAACACCGATTAATGGCGCGATTGAGATGTCATTGATGATTGGGGCATCAACACGTTGCGTGCGGAATGTCGCTACAGCAAAGCCGGTAAAAAGTGCGGCAAGCACCAATCCGAAATACAGAAGCTCGCGCGTCGGACGCCGCAATCCATAAAGGATCAAAAGAGCGACCGGGATCAACGCAGCCAACGGCGCGTAAAGTGAAGGCTCTTCATCAGCGATGAAGTATAAAAGCACACCGGCCATTGCGGCAGGCGCGAGAAACAAAAAAGGTCGCCGCGCATCATTCTCGCGGGTCATCAAAATCGAAAATACTGGCCAAAGCTCTGAGAGTTTCGCGCGCAAAGACATGCCACGCAAAGGTTGCCCCTGCGCTACAAGCGCATCCGCATAGGCTCGAGCGCCCCGCGCGCCGAAGGGAAATTTCACGACCAAATTCCTGATATGGTGAGGCGCCCCCGCCTTAACCTTCTCGGCGAAGGATGCTACAGCACGCGCGCCGAGGCGGAACAAACGCCCAGTAGCAATTCATTCCGCCACACGCTTTTCGTGCAGGACTTTTCAATGACCCGTCCCGTTGTGACCCGCTTCGCGCCCTCGCCTACAGGCTTTCTTCATATTGGTGGCGGCCGCACCGCGCTCTTCAATTGGCTCTATGCCAAGCGCCATGGCGGCAAGATGCTGCTCCGGATCGAAGACACGGATCGCGAACGCTCAACCGATGCTGCGATCTCCGCCATTCTTGATGGTTTGAAGTGGCTCGGCATCTCATGGGACGATGAGGTGATCTATCAATTTTCGCGGGCTGACCGGCATCGTGAAGTAGCCCATGAGCTTCTCGCTAAGGGCCAAGCCTATAAATGTTACGCGTCACAGGAAGAGCTCGAAGCCATGCGCGAGCTCGCCCGCGCTGAAGGCCGCCCCATGCGCTATGACGGCCGCTGGCGGGAATTAAATGGCACTGATGCGGAGGCCAAATCGGTCGCCGAAGGGCGTAAGCCCGTCATCCGGCTCAAGGCACCTCAGACTGGCGAGACCGTAGTCAATGACCATGTGCAAGGCCGTGTGACCTGGCAAAACAAGGATCTTGATGATCTCGTGCTCCTGCGCTCGGACGGTAACCCGACCTATATGCTCGCCGTTGTCGTTGATGACCATGATATGGGCGTTACCCATATTATTCGTGGTGACGATCATCTCACCAATGCCGCGCGCCAGACGCAGATCTATCAGGCTGCAGGCTGGGATGTACCGGAGATGTCTCATATCCCGCTCATCCACGGGCCCGATGGCTCAAAGCTCTCAAAACGCCACGGTGCGCTCGGCGTCGATGCCTATCGCGCGATGGGCTATCTGCCCTCCGCTATGCGCAATTACCTCGTGCGCCTTGGCTGGAGCCATGGTGATCAGGAATTTTTCTCGACAGAAGAAATGATTGCGGCATTCGGCCTTGAAAGCATCGGCCGTTCTCCAGCTCGCTTCGACTTTGCGAAGCTTGAGCATATCAATGGCCACTATATGCGTGCCAGCGCTAACGAAGATCTGCTCGCAGCGATTGAGACCATTCTGCCAGATGTTGGCCCCGACCGGTCATGGCCTGCTCATATCGACTTAGATTTGCGCATGAAGCTACTAAAAGCCATGCCTGGCTTAAAAGAGCGCGCGAAAACTTTGCTTGAACTGTTTGATTCAGCTTATTTTTTATACGCTACTCGTCCACTTAATTTTGAACCGAAGGCCGAAGCGCTACTGGCTGAAGGCGGTCGTGATAAGGTTGCCGCTCTCATCCCCCTTCTTGCGGCGCTCCCCGAATGGACAGCCGCCTCAACCGAGGCCGCCATTCGTAATTATGCCGAAACGACCGGCATTAAACTCGGCCAAGCAGCCCAACCGCTGCGGGCTGCTCTCACAGGACGGGCAACCTCGCCGCCGCTTTTCGATGTTATGGAAATTGTCGGGCGGGAGGACTGTCTCGCGCGATTAAAGGATTGTTGCCCGTAAGGACCAAATAATGGGTCAGGGAAATTGACTTTTTCTCAGCTCTGGCATGCAATGTTGCAGTGCGAGATTAGCCTTAAGCGTGATTGTCCAAGACGCGCGTCTGGTTTAACCCAGTTCCTGAAATGAAACCCTAATACTGCCCGAGTAAAGGCCAGAGAGGTCGCCCATGCCCACGCCCGTTTCCCTCAAAGTTGGCGATAAAGCCCTTGATATGCCCGTGAAGGGCGGATCCATCGGTCCGAGCGTCGTCGATATCGGCAAGCTCTATGCGCAAACCGGAATGTTTACTTACGATCCGGGTTTCACATCGACGGCAAGCTGCGAGTCGAAAATCACCTATATTGATGGCGATGAAGGCGTGTTGCTCTATCGCGGCTTCCCCATCGAACAACTCGCTGAGCACGGCGATTTCCTCGAGACCTGCTATCTTCTTCTTTATGGTGAGTTGCCGACACCAGCCCAGCGCACAGATTTCAACTATCGCGTCACGCGCCATACCATGGTGCATGAACAGATGATGCGCTTCTTCCAAGGCTTCCGCCGCGACGCGCATCCGATGTCTGTTATGGTCGCTTCAGTGGGCGCGCTCTCGGCCTTCTATCATGACTCGATTGATATCGCGGATGAGAACCAGCGCATGGTTGCCTCTATGCGCATGATTGCGAAATTCCCCACACTTGCGGCGATGGCTTATAAATATTCGATCGGCCAGCCTTTCGTTTATCCGCAGAATGATCTCGACTATACTTCGAACTTCTTGCGCATGTGCTTTGCGGTGCCTTGCGAGGAGTACAAAGTCAATAAAGTACTCTCACGCGCTCTTGATCGTATTTTCATTCTTCACGCTGATCACGAACAAAACGCGTCAACGTCAACTGTTCGTTTGGCCGGTTCATCAGGTGCCAATCCATTCGCCTGTATTGCTGCCGGCGTTGCCTGCCTCTGGGGCCCTGCTCATGGTGGCGCGAATGAAGCCGCTCTGAAAATGCTTCAGGAAATCGGTTCAGTTGAACGCATCCCGCATTTCATTGCGCGTGCAAAAGACAAGAATGATTCATTCCGTTTGATGGGCTTTGGTCACCGCGTTTATAAAAACTATGATCCCCGTGCGAAGATTATGCAGAAGACCGCGCATGAAGTGTTGAATGAGTTGGGTATCAAGGACGATCCGCTTCTCGACATCGCCATTGAGCTCGAACGCATTGCACTTCATGATGAATATTTCATCGAGAAGAAGCTTTATCCGAATGTCGATTTCTATTCGGGCATTACACTGAAGGCGATGGGCTTCCCGACCTCCATGTTCACCGCCCTCTTCGCGCTCGCGCGGACAGTCGGTTGGATCGCGCAGTGGAAAGAAATGATTGAAGATCCGGGCCAGAAAATTGGTCGCCCGCGTCAGCTCTATACGGGTCATACGCGTCGTGATTATGTTGCTGCAAATATGCGCTAATCATCGGTAAGAATAACTGAGCGCCTCGTGTGGAAACACAGGGCGCTTTTTTATTTCGGAAGATTCCAACAAGTCTCGTTGAATAGTAAAAAATTCAAGCGATGTAACGCGCAATCACATCGGCAGCCTTGATACTTGGGCTCCCCTCTTCAATCGCCATTAAATGATCGAGGCGATCAAAGCCTCTTAATTGCTGGCGTCGCTCTTCCGTATTGCTTAATAAGGGTAAGAGATCAGCAGAGAGTTGTTCCGCATTACACGCGCCTTGAATACGTTCGGGCACAACATTCTCGCCAATGATGAGATTGGCTAGAACGACGGACGATACATTTATAAAATGACGGATCTGCCCTTCGATGGCCCCTACGCGATAGCCAACAGCCATAGGCACATGAGCGAGCGCCAATTCGAGCGTAACGGTTCCTGAAGCTGCGAGTGCGGCGTAGGCTTTTCGAAACGCATGATATTTTGCGGCTTCACCGTGAATGATGCGCGGCTTTATCGCCCATGATTTAGCAGCGGTTTCAATTTCCTCGCGAAGATGATCAACTGCAGGAAGAATGAGATCAAAATCTCGTCCATGAATATGTTTGATACGAGCAACAGTTTCGCCAAATATAGGCATCAACCGCGTGATCTCAGAACGTCGACTACCCGGAAGAACCAATAAAATGGGCGGCTCACTTGAACGACGTGCTTCTTCGTCAACTGACGGAACAAAAAGACTTTTGCGTTCAATGAGAGGATGCCCGACATAAGTACAAGGCGGGCCGCATAGTGTTTGATGTGCGACCGGTTCGAAGGGCAACAACGCCAAAACATGATCGATATAGGCACGCATATCTTTCGCGCGCCCGGGACGCCAAGCCCAAACTGACGGACTGACATAATCGATAATCGGAATGGTGGGTAATGCCGCTTTCACTTTACGCGCCACGCGATGCGTAAAATCAGGACTATCAATAATAATGAGGCAATCTATTTTAGCGGCAATCAAACGTTCCGCAGTCTCATGAATGCGCTTCATCAATGATGGCAATCTTTTTATGACCGGAACGATGCCCATTACGGCAATGTCAGCAAGCGGAAAGAACGAGGACATGCCTTGCTTTTGAAGGAGAGGCCCCGCTGTACCGATAAATTCAAGACCATATGACGAAAAGCGTGCATTGAGTGCGGGAATAAGTTTCGCACCAAGCGCGTCGCCGGACACTTCTCCAACAACGATTCCGAATTTCAATCGCGGGCGCATGTTGCTCATGACAAACGCACACCCTTTATAAAGAGCCCTGCGCGATCAGCGTCTTTGATCGTATCGTTACGATTAATGATAATCACTTCACCCGCAGCAATGGCAATACCGGCAAGGCCTGCGGCTTTCGCATTCTTGATTGTTCGAGGCCCAATCGCGGGTAAATCAACGCGATGATCCTGTCCTTGCTTCGATGCTTTCACTAAGATCGCCGTGTTTTCATCAAGAATTACACGGCGATTTTTCTGCATCATCCGTACACGATCAAGCATCGCATCAGTACCTTCCGGCCCCTCAATCGCAAGAACGCGACCCTGAGCAACAACGACGCCTTGCCCAATATCGTAAGGACTAATCATACGAAGACATGAAAGCGCCATATCGATATCGGCGTTAGAAGAAGGATGCTCTTTGATTGAACCCAGTAGTCCTTCATTGGCCAAAAGCTTTGGCGCAGCCTCGTTGATGCCGATCACTGAAAAATTATTTTCTTCAAGGAGTCGAATGACGCCTCGTAGAATGCGATCATCTCCGCCACTCACGATGCGTTTCAGCTCGTCACGATTACGAAAAAAACTATAGATCGACAACAAAGCCATGGGGCCGGGCCGAGAGACACCGCCGGCAAGGATAACACGCTTTACATCTCTCTCGCGCAATAACGCTAATATCTTTTGTGGATCGAGCATGTCAGCATAGGCATGATCAAAATCATGCAATGAGTCATCACGCCCAACAAATCCACGAAGACATAAAAGAAATGGGGATTGCCCAATCTCTTTCAAAGAATGCGCTATTTCAAAGGGAAAGGCACCGCTGCCCGCAATAATCGCAATGTCGGAGTGAACCGACACCCCTTATCCTTCCTTCGAATCGCGCGGCGTACAAATCGAGCGGTTTCCAGCAGCGCGAAGAAATTCAATGATTTCCGAAACAATGGGATCAGTTGCAAAATCACCAGCAACATCTTCAATGCGCTCTTGCAACGTGCCTTCTTCAGCGAAGAGTAAACGATAGGCACGGCGAATGTCTTGGATTGCCTCACGCGAGAAGCCGCGCCGCTTCAAGCCGACCATATTCAAACCGGCTAAATGCGCGCGATTCCCAAGAGCGATCCCATAAGGGATCACATCATTCTCAACGCCCGACAATCCACCAATGAACGCATGAGCGCCAATACGACAAAATTGATGAACAGCGGCACCACCACCAAGAATCGCATAGTCACCTACATGGCAATGACCTGCGAGCATTACATTATTGGAAAAAATCACGTTGTTGCCCACATGACAATCATGAGCCACGTGAGAGCTTGCAAGGAACGTAGAATTGTCACCCACATGAGTTACCAATCCGCCACCTTCAGTGCCAGGGTTCATCGTGACACCTTCGCGGATCATGCAATTCGACCCGATCTCAAGCACAGAGTCTTCGCCCTTAAACTTCAGATCCTGAGGAATGTGACCAATCGAAGCAAACGGGAAAATACGTGCTCCAGCACCGATCTTTGTTTTGCCCGCTAAGGCAACATGGCTGATCAATTCAGAATGATCACCCAACTCAACATTAGGGCCAATGGTGCAAAAGGGGCCGACTGTTACACCAACACCTAATTTTGCGGCAGGATCAACAACGGCGAGCGCATGAATTTTGGTTTCAACTGACATTATTCATAAACCTCAGCTGACCAGCATCGCGCTAATTTCAGCTTCACAAGCGATTTGACCATCAACTTTCGCTTCGCCTCTAAACCACCACATATTGGCGCGCTGCTTCATCTTTGTAAGATGATATTCAACAACATCGCCCGGGCCTACGGGCTTTCTAAATTTCGCATTATCAATCGTCATAAAATAAACGATCTTCGGCGCTTTATCGCCTTTGGACGCGACACAAAGAGCGCCCGCCGTTTGCGCCATGCCTTCAATCAACATGACACCAGGCATCACCGGACGACCAGGAAAATGACCGTTAAATTGAGGTTCGTTAAAAGTGACATTCTTGATACCGATGCACGACTCATCGCCATTCATTTCGATAATTTTATCGACGAGCAAAAATGGATAGCGATGAGGTAATAATTCGAGAATGCGTAAAATATCCGCAGTTCCTAATTCCTTCTTTGCACCGTCCGTCATCTACTCTGCTCCTAAAATTCCGTTCAGCTCTCTGTCTCATTTTCAGAAGAGTCCGAATTACGAACACCGCGCGATTGGCGAGCAAGCCGCGCCATTGTTGCCACTTCACGAAACCACGTCTTGATGGGGCGAGCTGGGTAACCACCCACTTTTGATCCCGCCGCTAAGCTCGATATCACCGCACTACCACCCGCAATCTGGGTTCCGGAACCGATGGTAACATGACCGGTTATCCCCACCTGCCCACCCATCACAACAAAATCGCCGATCTCACTACTACCAGCAAAGCCAACTTGCCCGGCGATTAAACAGTGACGACCCATCACGACATTATGGGCAACATGAACCATATTATCGAGCTTCGACCCTTCGCCGATAATCGTGTCACGAATGCCACCGCGGTCGATGGCAACATTAGCGCCAAGCTCAACATGATCTTGAAGAATTACGCGACCAATCTGCGGAACTTTGGCATGACCTTGCCGCCCTATAGCGAAACCAAAACCATCTTGGCCAATCGATGTGCCGGAATGAATAATCACATCATTGCCAATCAGCGCGGAGAGGATCGTTACATTCGACCCGATATGACAGTTGCGTCCGATACGCACTTGCGGACCAATAACCGAATTGGCAGCAATCGTCGTCCCGCTACCAACCTCCGCACCGGGACCAATTACCACACCAGGGTCTATGCCTACGCCCTGCTCTAGCCGCGCCTCGGGATGAACCGATGCTCCCGGCGAAATGCCGTTCTGTCCAAAGACCAAACCGGGATACGCAGCTGTGGGATAAAGAGCGGATGCAACAATCGCAAAAGCGGCATGCGGATGGGGAACAACAAACGGAATCGTTCCAGGCGGAACAAGCGAAACAAAGGGAGCGGCAATGAGTACAAGACCCGCTTTCGTTTTTGAAAGCGCATCTTTGTAAAGCGTGTTTTCAAGGAATGCGACGTCATGGGGACCGGCGCGATCTAGTGCAGCTACACCCGAGATAACACGCTTGGTCTCACTAATATCCGAAACATTCAACGAAAGAAGCGCCGCGAGATCCGCGACGCTTTTTGGTGAGGAACGAAAAAATTCCGGCACGTCAGACCCTGTTCAGCCGAGCAAGGACAAAGGCCCGCTTGGACACACGAACCTTAGAACACAGAACCCGCGGTGAAGCGGAAATTCTGCACCTGATCATTGTCATTCTTTGTAACCGGCACAGCAAAATCGAGACGGATCGGACCAATCGGTGATGACCAAAGAAGACCGGTACCCACCGAGGTTCTCACCGACTGGTCATTGCCAACAATCGTTAAGCTCGCTGGTGAAGAGTAACCGAAGACCGAACCAGCATCAGCATAAAATGCGCCCTTGATTCCGGCCTCACGCGGCAACCCAAACAGCGGGAACGTCACTTCTGCAGAAGTCCCCCAATAAGTTGTGCCGCCTAACCCGTTACGCGACGCCTCGCCGCTACCACCGTCACGAGGACCGATGCCTGACAAGGCAAAGCCCCGAACCAAATCAGGACCCATGAAGAAATTATCGATAACGCGAAGATCCGACCCGTATATATAACCAGCTTGACCACGGACCATGCCAACAAATGTATCGTTGAGTTCACGATAATACTTCACATCAGTTGTCGTCTTAAGATAACGCGAGTCACCTCCAAAACCAGCAACATCCTGCTTCAAGTTCGATATCGCGCCGTTACGGGGATTTATCGTGTTATCGAGCGTATTATATTCGAGTGTATAACCAACAGCCGAGGTTAAATTTTGTCCCTCAGATGCTGAGATTGCCGATGAAACATTGGTCGAATCCGTGACTTTAATTCTGTTGTTATAAAGCGAGTAGCGACCAATAATTGTCAATTCTTCCGTGAGCGGAAGGCCAAGACGCAATGTGGCGCCTGTCTTCATGTTCGAATAATAAGCAAAGCGGCTATTGTCGCTTTCCTTCGAATATATATCGAACCCACCTTGCATTCGCCGTTCTAGGAAATAAGGCTCTGTGAAGTTTAACTCCACGCCTTTTGACCATTGACCTGTGGAACCGCGCAATTTTGCAAATTGTCCGCGTCCCTGCAGATTGGATTCTTGAATACCAACTTCGGCTAGAACACCTTCTGTCGTTGAGTAGCCGCCACCGACAGAGAACTGCCCCGTTGACTGATCTTCAACATCAACATTGATGATGACGCGATCAGGCGTCGAGCCCGGCTCATTCGAAATACGAACAGATTTGAAGAACCCCAAATTCTTTAAGCGCCGCTCAGTCCGATCAATGATGACCTTGTTATAAGCATCGCCTTCCCCGATATCGAATTCACGACGGACCACATAATCACGGGTACGCGTATTACCGCGAACATTGATGCGTTCAATGTAAACGCGCGGGCCCTCTTCAACGACGAATGACAAAGCAATCGTGTTCGTTGCAGCATCGCGATCGCCGCGGGGACGCACTTGCGAGAATGCGTATCCGCGCGAAGCAACTTCAGTCGTAATTCCAAGAATTGATTTTTCAACGAGGTCCGCGTTGTACACATCGCCCTTGGCGAGCTGAACACGCGTTTTCAAAGTCGCGGAATCAATCTGAGCGATCTTTGACTCAACCGAAATATCGCCAACCTTATATTGCTTGCCTTCGTCGACAGAGATCACAACTTTATAGCCACCAGCGGCTTGGTCATAATCAACCTTCGTATCAAGAACGCGCATATCAGCGTATCCATGACGAAGATAGAAACGACGAATAAGCTCACCATCGGCTGCAAGACGATCAGGGTCATAAACGTCAGTGGTCTTAATCCAAGAAAGGAAGTTGCTTTGTGTCGTCTGCATTTCATCGCGCAGACGCCCAGCCGAGAATGAATTGTTGCCGACGAAGTCAATCGTCTTAACGCCGGTCTTTGACCCCTCATCAACTTTAAACACGACATCAATCTTGCCGTTATCAAGTTGAACCGTGCGAGGCGTTACCTCAACATTTGAACGACCAACACGCGCATAAATTTCCTTGATCCGTGCAACGTCGGCATCAAGCGCGGCCTGACTGAACGCGCCGCGCGGCTTCAATTGCAACTCGCCTTCAAACATCTCGCTCTTCAAGCGCTTGGTGCCTTCAAACGCTACGCGATTGATGATGTTGTTCTCTTTAACCGTAACGATGATCTGGTCACCCTTCTTGACGATATCGACACTCTGGAAGAGGCCCGTCGCCATGAGGTCCTTCTTTGCCGCATCAACAGGCTGACCTGTGACATAGGATTGAATCGTCGTCTTATCGACGCGGACATTGCCCTCAACGACAACCGTCTCGGCATAGGCCACTGAAACCGCCCCGATGGTCATCATGCCCAAAAGCGCGAAACGAAGGCCTACCGCACGAATAAAAGAAGAGAACGCGTTTATCAGTGTCATTCTGGTCCAATCCCAGTCAAAAAAGATCAATCCCGCGCCCGAGCGCGATCCTAATCCGTCTCTTTCCTTTTAGACGGTTTGCTCGCAACTGCAAACAGACCACCTACATTTTTGCCGAAGAACCCGGCTAATTTTCCCAACAGCCTTAGTCAAAGGTTAACGTTATCAATGAACTAACGGCCCGATATCAAGAAACAGGGTGAAAAGGGTCAAGGCGACGATAAAGGCCAATCCGATCCGGAATGCCGTTTCGATGGTTTTGGTTGCCAAAGGACGCCCCCTGACCGCTTCGATGACATAAAGTACCAGATGGCCGCCATCGAGCATCGGAATGGGCATAAGGTTCAAAAAGCCAATCGAGGCTGAGATTAGCGCCGCCATGCTGAGCAATGCCAGAAAGCCAAGCTTTGCAGCTTCGCCTGACATTCGCGCGATACCTACGGGCCCCGAGAGCTGATCGGGCGGTGCGCGACCCACGATGATATTTTTAAGATAGGTCAGGCTACCCGAAACCACATTAACGGTCTCGATCACGCCAAATTGCACAGCACCCGCCAGTGTTTCGTCCTTGTAGACCAAGGTCGTGGCATCGCGGGAAGCCGAAAGCCCTAATACCCCAACCCGCTTTTTACCCACAAAGGAGTCACGCTCCTCAAGTCGGGGAACAGCTTTAAGATCGAGCACCGACCCTTCTCGCTCAATCTTGATTTGAAGCGTAACGCCGGGCCTGATGGTTACGATCCGCTGCAAGTCGGTGAAGCTTTCGATCGTCTCCCCATCAACCGACAACACCAGATCGCCGACTTTAAATCCAGCCTCCTCCGCCGCACTTCCGGGCGCAACCGAGGCGATCTTGGGCAGAAGAATATAGCGCCCCGATGTGTAGGCACTTCCCGCAAAAATAATCACCGCCAACAAGAGACTCGCGACCGGTCCGGCAAAGACAATCAAAAAGCGCTTCCAAACGGGTTGAGCTGGAAAACTCACCGCGCGTTCGGAAGCTGATAGTTGCGAGACGCCCTCAAGATCAGGTGCACTCGCTGCGTTTAAGTCACCCAAGAAACGAACATAGCCGCCAAGCGGCAGAAGTGCGATCCGCCAGCGTGTACCGGAGCGATCCGTCCACCCCAGCAACTCAGGGCCAAACCCAATCGAAAAGGCTTCAACCTTTACGCCGCACCAACGGCCGACGAGAAAATGGCCAAGCTCGTGAAAAAACACGACCAGCGTAAGCACAAAAAGAAACGGGATCACGTAGGTCACGAAACCGCCACCGATCAAAACGGGAAGTTCGGAGACGGACATTAGTTTTCCTTCAATTATGGGAATGGAAATTCAACGAACTCGGACGCGATGCTCCGGATGCGCGATCAATAAGGCGAAGATGCGGCAAGAACAATAAAGGACCTTTGGAAAAAGCCTCAAAAACCAAAGAGATCGAGGACAATCACGGCAAAAAGACCCGCCGCGACAAATGAATCGAGCCGATCCATAATGCCCCCGTGTCCCGGAATGATCTGACCCGAATCTTTGGCACCGAAATGCCTCTTCATTGCCGATTCAAAAAGGTCACCAAGCTCGGAGACCAAAGACGTTGCGAGTGTAAGAATAAATAGGCCAATCCCCCCGATAAAAATCGGGCCAACAACCATCCGGTCGAGGAGCACAAAACCAGACGCTAAGAGCGTCCCAAAAAAGAGACCGCCAAACAAACCTGACCAAGTCTTTTTAGGACTAATCGCAGGCCACAACTTTGGCCCACCAATCCGGCGCCCGACGAAATAAGCGCCGATGTCTGAAATCCAGACGACGAGGAAAAGCCAGAGAACTGCGACCAATCCGTCAGGTTCGCGCCCTCTCAACCAAATCGGCGCGAGCACAACGATTGCCGCATAAAGCGGCCCAGCAGCCGTCCAAACAAAGGAGTGTTTTCGAAGCAGCGCCACCACGCCCAGCACGAGTGCTGCAATGATCGCGGGCCAGAGCATCGCATAATTATCGAGGCCAAAAAGCGTATCTGAAAAAGCTGAAAGAAGAATACTTGCCGCGCCAAAAATCCAGAAAGCAACAAGCGAGCCCCCGGATATGCCAATCAGCTTTAACCATTCCCAAATCACCGCGATTGCAGCAACGGACCACACAATAGTGAGAGCGATCCCGCCATACCACGCACTGACCAAGGCAAGTCCAGCGAGTGCTAAAGACGAGATGACACGGGCAGCAAGTTCTGAAGCCACTCGGGGTTTTTTAGTCCAACCGTCATTGCTCAACGGACACCGCCCATCGCAGAACTCAGGCCGCCAAAACGCCGATCACGCGATTGATAAACTAAAAGCGCTTCTTCAAGCGCGTCACGACCAAAATCTGGCCAGTGACCAGATGTGAATACAAACTCAGAATAGGATGACTGCCACAAAAGAAAATTAGAAAGCCGCTGTTCGCCCGAAGTCCGAATAACGAGTTCCGGGTCGGGAATTCCAACAGTGTTCAAATAGTTTGAAACAAGTTTTTCATCGATTGCATCAGTATTAATTTCGCCCGCTTTTACCGCTTGGGCAATCAACCGTGCCGCATTAGCAATCTCTCGCCGCGCACCATAATTAAAAGCAACAACAAAAGTTAAGCCGGTGTTGTTTTTTGTCAGTTGTTCGGACTCATCGAGCAACGCGATGATGTCGGGAGCGAGCCCCTCCTTCACACCAATAACGCGAACACGAATATTGCGCGAGTGAAGCTCGGCAAGATCGTTGCGAATGAACCGACGAAGTAGGCCCATTAAATCGCTGACTTCAGTTGCAGGGCGTTTCCAGTTTTCGGACGAAAAACTATAGACGGTGAGATAGCGAATACCGAGCTCTTCCGCTGCACGGATTGTTTTCCGGAGCGCTTCAACACCACGGCGATGTCCCTCGAAACGCGGCAACCCCCGTTGAGACGCCCAGCGGCCATTGCCATCCATAATGATAGCAACATGCTGGGGTATGAGATCGGGGATCAGAGCCGTCATGAATTTCCGCGCGAAAGCCTCAGTTTAAAAACAATGCTATTTTTCTAACTTGTGGGACCGTCGAAGGGTTGCCCCTTAAACCTGCATGATTTCTTTTTCTTTGGCCGCCAAAATCTGATCGATTTCAGTCACCGATTGATCAGTGGCCTTTTGGACCTGTTCGGAATGACGAGCGGCATCATCTTCGCTCATTTTGCCATCCTTCTCGAGCTTTTTCAAAAGGTCGAGACCATCGCGACGAATATGACGAACAGCCACACGGGTTTCTTCAGCATATTTATGAGCCACTTTGACCATTTCTTTGCGGCGCTGCTCATTGAGTTCAGGAATCCGGATGCGGATTACTTGACCTTCCGTTTGGGGATTAAGGCCCAGGCTTGATTCCCGAATGGCCTTATCGACGGCGAGCGCCATGCTCTTATCCCAAACTTGAACCGACAACATACGCGGTTCAGGGACGGTAACCGTTGCCACTTGGTTCAAAGGCATCAAGGATCCATAGGCATCGACCTGAATGGGATCGAGGAGGCTCGCTGACGCGCGACCCGTGCGCAAGCCGCCGAGATCATGCTTATAGGACGCAATCGAAGCCTGCATACGGCGTTTGATGTCATCAAGGTTAAAAGTGGCACTCATGGAACCGGTTTCCGTAATTACGAGGTGAACCGCCGCTGATTACGCCTTAGCGGACGGGCATTCAAGGCGGTAGATCTATTAGGGGGTCACCAAAGTCGATTTGGCCTCACCACGCAAGATCGCCGTAATTGCCCCTTCCCGATGGGCAGAGCCGACGAGAATGTTTAACCGGTTTTCCCGGGCAAGAGCGAAAGCGGCGGTATCCATAATCTTCAGATCGCGGGAAATGGCCTCATCATGGGTCAAGGTATCAAAGCGCGTTGCTGTCGGATCCTTGTTCGGGTCCGCAGTATAGACGCCATCAACCTGCGTTGCCTTTAATACGGCGTCGCACTTCAATTCGACCGCGCGCAAAACGGCCGCTGTATCTGTC